>DATBTN010000033.1 GCA_036559195.1 Candidatus Baltobacteraceae bacterium | reverse complement strand
AGTGCGGCGCGAAGATTATTGAGCAAGCCCTTACGCCTTTTCCGAGCCTATCGAAGCGCCTTCGATGGTGGCGCCGACGGCCGCTAACGCCGCTTTGGCACTCTCCGAGAAGAGCACGTCGCGAAAGCGCAAGCCGCTGGGGAGCGTCTTGCCGGGCTTGCTGCCGCCCAGGATCTTCACGCCGTCGCGCAGCGTCTTGAGATTTTTAGCAACCTTCAGCGTTTCGGGCGTTACTTCGACCGCGGTGTCCCACTCGGCGAGATCGTGCAGGTTAAGCACCACGAGCTTCGTCCGGAAATGGCCGATGTCGCGAGCCTTCTGGGAATAACCGCGACGATGCGGAAGGCGACGCGCCCAGGGCGTCTGTCCGCCTTCGAACGCGGGACCCTTACCGCCGCCCGAGCGGACGGTCTGACCCTTGCCGCCTTCGCCGCCGGTTTTGACCATGCCCGAACCGTGACCGCGTCCGACACGCGTGCGTTTTGGCCAGCTGCCCTTGGTCGGTTTGAGCGCTTCGAGCGTCATCAGCGACCCGCTGGGCGCGGCCAGATTCATGCTGCCGACGTTGCTCGTCGCCTTCGCGACGGTCGGCTTTTTCGGTGCAGCGGCCTTCGAGCTGGACTTTGCGCTAGCCGGTGCTTTTTTAACTTTTTTTGCGTCTGCCATAGTGTGCTTTCTGGGTGTTATGCGGCGAAGATTTCGGCTACGGTTTTGCCGCGAGATGCGGCTACCTGTTCGGCGGTGCGCAGCGTGCGCAGCGCTTCGATGGTCGCGAGCACGACGTTGATCGGATTGCTCGTGCCCAGCGACTTCGTGACGATGTCGTGAATGCCGGCGAGCTCGAGCACGGCGCGCATCGCACCGCCGGCGATGACGCCGGTACCGGCCTTGGCAGGCTTGAGCAGCACGCGGGCCGCGCCGACCACGTGATTGACCTGATGCGGGATCGATTTCTCGACCATCGGCACCGTTACGAGATTTTTCTTCGCGGCTTCGACGGCCTTACGGATCGCCTCGGGAACTTCGCCGGCTTTGCCGATCGCGAAACCGACTTTGCCCTTGCGGTCGCCGACGACGACGAGCGCGCTGAAGCTAAAGCGTTTACCGCCCTTGACGACCTTCGCAACGCGATTGACGCGCACGACGGTCTCTTCGAATCCACTGTTGTCGCGATCGCGACCACCACGATAATTCATTTAGATGCGTCCTTCACTAAAATTCCAGGCCGGCTTCGCGCGCGGCATCCGCCAGCGCTTTAACGCGTCCGTGATACTTCAGGCCGCCGCGGTCGAAGACGACGGCGGTGATCCCGGCTTCTTTGGCTTTGGCGGCGATGGCCTGGCCGATCTTCTGGGCGGCCGCGGTGTTGGTCATCGAGCCGAGGCCGTCCGCGAGCGCCTTCTGACGCGTCGAAGCCGACAGGATCGTATGACCTTTCGCATCGTCGACGACGGTTGCGTAGATGTGGTGGAGGGTGCGGCGGATCAGCAGACGCGGACGTTCCGCGCTGCCGATCAATTTGCGGCGCAGACGCGCGTGGCGTTTGTGACGCGAGATGTTTTTGGAAACGTGCGGCATTACTTCTTGCCTGCCTTTCCGGCCTTACCGAGTTTCTTGCGCACCACTTCGCCGACGTAACGGACGCCTTTGCCCTTGTACGGTTCGGGCGGCCGCAGCGAGCGAATCTCGGCGGCGACTTGACCGACTTGCTGTTTGTCGATCCCGTCCACGTGGATCTTGTTCGTGCCTTCGACGGAGAGCGCGATGCCCGCCGGCGGGTCGAAGCTCACCGGGTGCGAGAATCCGAGGGTCAAGTTGACCTTCTCGCCGGCCTTCGCAGCGCGGTAGCCGACGCCTTGAATCTCGAGGCTCTTGCGAAATCCCTTGCTCACGCCTTCGATCATGTTATTGATCAGCGTGCGCGTCAGACCGTGCGCCGAACGATGCTCCTTCGCTTCGCCCCTGCGCTCGACGACGACGTTGCCGTCCTCGAGTTTCACGCTGACGTATTCGAGGATCGACTGACGCAATTCGCCCTTGGGACCCTTGACGTGCACTTCGCCCTCGGCGAGGTTTACGTTCACGCCGTTGGGCACGATGACGGGCAGTTTACCAATTCGTGACATGTTAAGAGGCGCTCCGCTCTGAGCTCGGGTGGATGCTCGGATTACCAGACATACGCTAGCACCTCGCCCCCGCAGCCTTCTTTTTTGGCGCGTTTGCCGGACATGATGCCTTTGCTCGTCGAGATGATGACCAGACCCAAACCGCCCAGTACGCGCGGAATCTCGGTCTTGCCCGTGAAGACGCGCAAGCCGGGACGCGAGATGCGGCGCAGGCCGGTGATGACTTTTTCTTTTTCGGGACCGTACTTGAGCGTGATACGAATCGTTCCTTGCGGACCTTCGTTCACTCGTTCGACTTCCTTGACGAAGCCTTCGTCTTTGAGGATCAGCGCGACGGCAAACTTCATGCGCGACGCCGGCACGTCAACCACTTGGTGGTTGGCCGTGTTCGCGTTGCGAATGCGGGTCAGCAGATCGGCGATCGGGTCGGTGATGACAGCCATTATTCGATCGTCCTCTCTACCAAGACGCCTTGGTGATGCCGGGGATGTTCCCCTTATGAGCGTTTTCGCGGAAGCAGATACGGCAGAGCGCAAACTTGCGGTACACGCTGCGCGGACGGCCGCACATCTGGCACCGGTTATGCTGGCGCACCTTAAACTTCGGAGTGCGCTTCGATTTCTCGATCATCGAGGTCTTGGCCATTATCTCGCTCCTGCTTTTTGTAGCGGCAAGCCCATTGCCGTCAGGAATTCCGTTGCCTCTTCATCGTTTTTCGCCGTGGTGACGATCACGATGTCCATGCCGCGCGCCTTCTCGACCTTGTCGAAATTGATCTCCGGAAAGACCAACTGCTCGCGCAGGCCCATATTGTAGTTTCCGCGGCCGTCGAACGACTTGCGCGAAAGTCCGCGGAAGTCGCGAATACGCGGCAGTACCACGTTGAAAAGCTTGTCGAGGAAGACGTACATGCGCTCGCCGCGCAGCGTGACCTTCGCTCCGATGTTCATACCTTCGCGCAGCTTGAACGCCGCGATCGACTTTTTGGCCTTGGTGATCACCGGCTTTTGGCCGCTGATGGCCTGCAGCTCGTTGACCGCGACGTCCAGAATCTTGCTGTTCGTGATCGCCTCACCAACGCTCATGTTGATGACGACCTTATCGAGCTTCGGAATCTGATGGACGTTCTTGTAGCCAAACTTCTCTTGAAGGCCGGCGCGAACTTCCTTGGTGTATTTCTCTCGCAGACGTTCCGCCATTATTTCGCTCCCTTGACCGATTCGCGCGCGGGCTCGCCGCACTTGACGCAGACGCGCTTCGAACCGTTGGCCGTCTCGTGATGACGCAGGCGAGTCGGCGCTTGGCACTTCTCGCAGACGTATTGGAGAACCGAAAGGGGAAGCGGAGCTTCCTTCTCGAGAATGCCGCCGGTTTGCGCAGCTCCACCCATGTTTTGTTGCTCCGTACCCTGCTTGGTATGGCGCTTGACGACGTTGAGGCCCTCGATCGTCGCCTTACCGGCGCGCGGGAAGATCGCCTTAACGACGCCGCGCTTGCCTTTTTCTTTGCCGCGGCGAATCATGACCGTGTCGCCCTTGATGATATGCGTCTTTACTGCTGTCGCCACGATCCTACAAAACCTCCGGCGCGAGCGATGCGATCTTCAAGAAGCCGCGATCGCGCAGTTCGCGCATGACCGGGCCGAAGACGCGCGTGCCGCGCGGATCGAGATTATCTTTTTCGCCCTTGATGATAACGCAGGCGTTGTCGTCGCACTTTACGACCGAGCCGTCGGGCCGGTGAATCGGCGCCGAGGTACGAACGACGACCGCCTTCACGACTTGGCCCTTCTTGACCGCGGCACCGGGAATCGCGCTCTTAACCGTACCGACGATGATATCGCCGACGTGCGCGTACTTATGACGGCTGCCGCCGCTAACGTGAATGCAGAGCAGCTCGCGCGCTCCGGAATTGTCGGCGACCTTCAGTCGCGTTTCTTGTTGAATCATGGCTTACTTGGCTTTCTCTACGATTTCGATCAGGCGCCAGCGTTTCTCGCGCGAGATCGGACGGGTCTCCATGATGCGCACGATATCGCCGATGCTCGCTTCGTTGCGCTCGTCATGCGCTTTGAACTTCACGGACTTGCGCACGATCTTGCCGTACGTCGGATGCGCGACGCGGGTCTCCGAAACGACGACGATGGTCTTGTCCATTTTATTGGACGCGACGCGGCCTTGCTTGACGCGGCGTGCCTTGCGGTCGACGCTGCCGGTCTCCGTTGTCGTTTCCACGGTGTTAAGCTGCTCCATTGGTTGCCTCGGCGATTCGCTTCTCAGAGATGACGGTTTGAATTTGCGCGTAGGTGCGGCGCATCGCGCGAACTTTGCTGAAGTCCGTGAGATGGCCGGTGCGCAGCGCGAAACGCAGGTTAAAGAGCTCCTCTTTGGTCTCTTTGGCCTTCTGCTGCAGCTCGGCTATCGTGAACGTGCGAAGCTCCTTAAACTGATTGACCTTCATGCTTGAGCCTCCTCACGAGAGACGATCTTCGTTCCGATCGGCAGCTTGGCGGCGGCGAGCTTGAGCGCTTGCTTCGCAACTTCGGGCGTGACGCCCGAGAGTTCGAAGAGCACGCGCCCGGGACGCACGACCGCGACCCAAAACTCCGGGTTGCCTTTTCCGGCGCCCATGCGAACTTCGGCCGGCTTTTTCGTAACCGACTTGTCCGGAAAGACTTTGATCCAGACTTTGCCGCCGCGTTTGATATGACGCGTCAGCGCGATACGCGCGGCTTCGATCTGGCGGTTCGTCATCCAGCACGGCTCGAGCGCCTGCAGTCCGTACTCGCCGAACGTCAGTGTGCTGCCGCGCAGCGCGCGACCGGTCATACGGCCGCGATGGACCTTACGCCATTTAACTCGTTTTGGTGTCAGCATAGTCTTTTACTCAGCGCTCCCCGGGGTGGGTTCCGACGGACGCGGCTCGCCTTGCGGGCCGACTTCGTTCGGATGTCCCTCGGCCGGGTTCGGCACGGGAGACGTATCAGGAACTTGTTGCGGATCGTTTTCGATCGGCGAGGGCGTCTCAACCGGATGCGTCTGCTCCGCGCTCGCGCCGGCCGCCGCGTCGACCGCGGGAATGGCATCGACTGCGGGGACGGAATCGACTGCGGGTGCGTCCGCCGGCCCGCGGCTGCGGCCGCCGCGCGTGCCGCGGTCGCGGCGATCGCGGAACGTCGCCCGTTCGGGACGCGTGTCGGGGCGCGCTTCCTGACGGACCTGGTCCGGCAGAACTTCGCCGCGATAGATCCATACCTTCACGCCGATGCGGCCGAATGTCGTAAACGCCTCGACGTGCGCGTAATCGATATCGGCGCGCAGCGTGTGCAAGGGAACCTTACCGTCGGAGTTACGTTCGGTGCGCGCGATCTCCGCGCCGCCGAGTCGGCCGGAAACCTGTACTTTTATTCCGCGCGCGCCGGCTTTCATGGTGCGCATGATCGCCTGCTTCATCGCTCGGCGGAACGCGATACGCTTTTCGAGTTGATCCACGATGTTCTGGCCGACCAAGCGCGCATCGAGTTCGATGGTCTTGATCTCCATCACGTTGACCTGCACGTTTTTGCCGGTCAGCTTTTCGAGGTTCTTCCGAATCTCTTCGATGCCGACGCCGCGCTTGCCGATGATGATGCCCGGCTTACCCGTGTTGATGATCACGCGGGCTTGATTCGCGCGGCGTTCGATCTCGATGCGCGAGATCGCAGCCGGGCGCATCCAGCGCGTGAAATACTTGCGGATAGCGTGATCTTCGTGCAGCCAGTCCTTGTAATGCTTTTTCTCAAACCAGCGGCTGTCCCACGTACGCGTGATGCCGAGGCGCAAGCCGACCGGATGAATTTTTTGTCCCATATATTACTCAGTAGCTCCCGCCGCAGCAGCCGTAACTTTCGGAGTCGTGCGTTTGCGCGCCGTCGGTTTGGCCGCGGCCGCGCTGCCCTGGGTCTTGCGAGCGGTCGCGCGCTTGAGACCGATCGACGCTCCGCCGCGCTGCTTGGGCTTGCGAATCGGCATCTCGCCGACGGCAATCGTTACGTGCGACATGCGCTTGCGCTTGAAATTCGCGCGCCCTTGAGCACGCGGATCCAGGCGTTTGGTAAAACGGCCGCCCGGACCGCCGTCGACGGTGATCCGCGTGACGTAGAGTTCGTCGGTGTTCATGTCGTGGTTGTTCTCGGCGTTAGCGACCGCGCTGCGCAGCAGCTTCTCGATCGGCTCGGCCGCGAAGACTCCGGCGAATTGCAGGAGCACGAGCGCCTCGCGCACGCTCTTGCCGCGAATCGCGTCGGCGACCCGGCGCAGCTTGCGCGGTCCCATGCGAGCGAACTTCAGATGCGCGAGCGCTTCGGTGCGCGCCGCTTGTACGTCAGCCATTACTTCACACCAGCCTTGTCGCCGCCGTGGCCGCGAAAGAGCCGCGTTGGCGAAAACTCTCCGAGCTTGTGGCCGACCATATTTTCGGTAACGAAAACGGGCACGTGAGCTTTGCCGTTGTGCACGCCGATCGTGTGCCCGACCATTTCGGGAACGATCGTCGAGCTGCGGCTCCACGTCTTGATGACGCGCTTCTCGCGCGTCTCATTCATCTTCGTGACTTTACTCATCAGATGATCCGCAACAAACGGACCTTTTTTTAGGCTACGTCCCATTTAAACGGCGCTCCGCTCTAAGCTACGCGCCCCCCAGCCGAGCTGGGGCCCCCGAAACACGGCGCGCATGATTGTGCTGCTCACACGAGCGCTCCCCGAGGGCGCGCCAAATTTACGTTGCATCTACTTGGCCTTCCGCTTACGAACGATCATCGACGCGGTGCGCTTGTTGCGACGCGTCTTTTTGCCCATGGTCATCTGACCCCAGGGCGTGGTCGGCGGACGACCCGAAGTCGAACGCGCCTCGCCGCCGCCGTGCGGATGGTCGACCGGATTCATCGCGATACCGCGAACCGAGGGACGCTTGCCGCGATGGCGCGAGCGGCCGGCCTTGCCGACGATCTCGTTCTCGTGTTCGATGTTGCCGAGTTGGCCGATGGTAGCGCGGCAGACGACCTGAATCTTGCGCACTTCGCCCGACGGCATACGCACTTGTGCGTAGTCGCCTTCTTTTGCCATCAACTGCGCGGAGCCGCCGGCGCTGCGCACGAGCTTGGCGCCCTGACCGGGGCGCAGCTCGATATTGTGAATGACCGTGCCGACGGGAATGTTCTTGATCGGCAGGCAGTTGCCGTTCTTGATATCGGCGGTCGGGCCCGACTCGATCACGTCGCCGATTTTCAATCCCAGCGGCGCGAGGACGTACCGCTTCTCGCCGTCTTTGTAGTTCACGAGCGCGATACGGGCCGAACGGTTCGGATCGTACTCGAGCGTCGCAACCTTGGCGGGAATTGCGTCTTTCGTGCGCTTGAAATCGATGATGCGATATTGCTTGCGCGTGCCGCCGCCCTTGTGACGCACGGTGATGTGCCCGTTGAAGTTACGGCCCGAATGCTTCTTGCGAACCTCGATGAGCGTTCTCTCGGGATCGACCTTGCTCAGCTCGGAAAAATCCGCCGTGGTCATGAAGCGCCGTCCGGCGCTGGTCGGTTTATATTTTTTTACAGCCATCGTTATTGCTCGAAATAGTTCACGCCGCCCAGTTCGATCTTCTGGCCGGGCTTGAGAGTGACGATCGCCTTCTTGGTGTCTTTTTGATAGCCGGCACTGCGAACGCCGCGGCGCGCGAAGTTGCGCTTCTTACCGCCGACGTTTACCGTGTTCACCTTGATGACGTTAACCTTGAAAATCTCTTCGATCGCGTGCCGGATTTGCGTCTTGGTCGCGTCCGGGTGCACGATGAAGCTGTATTGCTGCAGGACCGCGCTGCCCATCGATTTCTCGGTGATGCGCGGCGCGAGGATCACATCGCGTGCGTCCATTATTTCGCTTCCTCACTGGGGCTGCCGAACGTTTTGACGATCGCGTCGTACGCGGCCGTCGTAAAGACGATCCGGTGGTAGCGCAGCACGTCCTTAACGTCGAGCGCTCCCGAATGCGTGATGCCGACGTGACGCAGGTTGCGCCCGAGGCGATGGAACCGGTCGCCGACTTGTTCGTCGAACGCGAAGACGATGAGGGTCGCGGGACCCTTCTTCGCTTCTTTCGCTCCGCCGAAAATCAGCTTCGCGAAATCGGCCGTCTTGTTCAGCTCGAAGTTCGCGGCATCGAGAATGGTGATCCCGCCGTTTTTAAAACGGTCCGCAAGTGCGGCCACGAACGCGAGACGGCGTTCTTTCTTATTAAGGTCGGTGATGTAGCTGCGCGGCTTGGGCCCGAAGACGACGCCGCCGTGGCGCCATTGCGGGGAGCGGATGGAGCCCTGACGAGCGCGGCCGGTACCTTTTTGTTTCCACGGTTTGCGACCGCCGCCGCGCACTTCGTCGCGTCGCAGCGTCGAGGCCGTTCCGGCGCGCGGGTTCGCGAGCTCGCGGAAGACCGCGCGGAAAATCGTGTGCGCTTTCTCGCTGTAGTCCACTTCGAAGATCGCCGGGGTGGCCTCTTCGCGGACGACCTTTCCGGTCAGGTCGATAACGTTAGGCATCTTTCACGCTCTTTCGCACGATCACGAGCGCATTTTTCGGGCCCGGAATCGGACCGCGGACGAGCAGCAAGTTGCGCTCGCCGTCGGCGCGCACGATCTCGAGATTCTGCATGGTCGTACGATCGACGCCGTAGTGACCGGGGCGGCGGCTGCCTTTAACAACGCGGCCCGCATTGGTGTCGCCGTTGGAGGCCGGTTGGCGATGGATCATCGAGCCGTGGCTCGCGCCGCCGCCCGAGAAGTTATGCCGTTTGATGCCGCCGGCGAAACCGTGGCCTTTGGAGATGCCGACGACGTCGACGCGGTCGCCGCTCTCGAACTCCGAGACGGTAATCGTCGCGCCGACTTCGACGCCATCGATGTCGTCGCGAAATTCGCGAATGAATCGTTTGGGTTCGACGTCGGTCTTCTTATAATGTCCGGCAAGGGCACGCGAGACGCGCGACTTTTTAACGTCGCCGAAAGCCAAAGCAACGGATTCGTACCCGTGCTTGTCCTTCGTTCTGCGCTCGACCACCGTGCAGGGACCGGCTTCGATCACCGTGACCGGCACGTGCCGGCCATCCGCGGTGAAGACGCTCGTCATCCCAACCTTGCGGCCAAGGATGTTCTTCATACTTCCTCGTCCTCTAGTTGTGCAGCACACGGGCCCTGGCGTACTGCTTATTTTTCTCCCGGCACACGCAAAAAGACGCGGCCGGGCGGACCACAACCTCGGCATGGTATCAAGGATGAGCGGTTCCCGTCAAGTGGCTTGGTCTGGAGTTACTTTGCCGTGCGAAGCTTTATCCCGTTGGGGCAGAATTTCTCGTGGGTCGCGTGCGGCACGTAGTACGCATGGACGTCGTAATGGGGGATCGGATAGCCGGCATGGCCGTAGGGCACGTAGTCGACGTCCACATGATCGATCGAATAGCCGGGGAGCGGCTTGAGCTGCTGATCCCAGCTCCCGCCCTTCGCAAAGGCCTTTTTATCGATCATGATCTCGGTAAAGACCGGCTTTCCCGCGTATTCTCCATAGATCGGCCCGAACGGCAGATTGCGCGGATTGGCCCAGTGCGAGCCCATCGTCGCAACGCACGGACTCACGAGCATCGTTCCGGGGGGCGCCCATGCCGGGCGGACGGCCGGCTGCGGCGGCAGGCCCGGCGGGGGGGCGGCCGAGGCGGTTGCTCCCAGCAACCCCACCGCAACGGCAAGCATGACAAGGCGTAAACGCATCGGCGACTCTCCTTTAAGGCAGCACGGAACCTGTAGATGCCGAGTAGTGTAATCAAGCAGCGGCGAAGAGTCGAGAGTCGTGCGGCCTATACTACTCGCGGTTTGTTTTCTCATGTCGCTCGCCGGATGCAGTGGCGCAGGCGGCAGGCGGCCGCTCGCCGGATCCCTGACGATCGTCCAAACCCAGGACTTCAGCACGCTCGATCCGATCTACGTGAGCGGCGTGGGCGGGCAAGAACTCGCGGCCCTGCTCTATTCGTATCTCGTGCGAATCGACGATCGCGGCCGGCTCGTTCCCGATGCCGCCCTCGTCGTACCGAGCCGATCGAACGGCGGTATCGCGCGGGGTGGCACGCTCATCACCTACCATCTTCGGCCGAATCTTCGCTTTAGCGACGGGACGCCGCTCACCAGCCGCGACGTCGCCTATACGATTCGAGCCGTGAACGATCCGCGCAACGCGGTTCCCAGTGAAATCGGGTTCGACGATGTGATCGGCGTCGAAACGCCCGACGCGCTGACCGTTCGGATTCGCTTGCGCCGCCCGTATGCGGCGGCACGACTCTATCTCTGCGGGCCCGGCAACGCCGTGCCGATCCTGCCGCAGCGGCGGCTCCGCTCGCAAGGGCCATTGCCGCGGGCGGCGTTCAACGCCGCGCCCGTCGGGTCGGGGCCGTATCGGGTCGCGCGCTGGGTCCGCGGCGAACGGCTCGAATTGCAGCGCAATCCCTACTATCGAACGCCGGTTGGAATCGACCGGCTGACGATCCGCTTTGCCGCCGACGCGAGCGCCGCGGAGACGATGCTTCGTGCACGCGAGGCCGACGCGTACGTGAATGCCGATGAGTCGCAGTACGCACTGCTGCTCGCCATCCCGGGCACGCGCGTGAAACGGCGGCCGATCGACGGGACCGGTGCGCTGATCTTCAACGTGCGAGATCCGATCCTGCGCGATCGCAGCGTGCGGCGGGCGCTAGCGTTAGCGTTCGACGCGCCGCAGCTCGTGCGTAAAGTGCTGCGCGGCGCCGTCATCACATCGGGTCCGGGCGCCGGTCTCTTTCAATGGGCGTACGACCCGCGCGCGTTTGCGATGCCCGGGTACGATCCGCGCTCCGCCGCGCGCCTGCTCGATGCCGCCGGCTGGCGGGTCGGAAGCGACGGAATCCGCCGCAAAGCGGGGCGCCGGCTCGCGGTAACGCTCGTGACGCGCGCCGACAAACCGAGCGCGATCACGCTGGCGACCGCCATTCAGGCCGCCGAACGCGGCGTCGGCGTCGCGGTCGCGATTCGGCGCTATCCTATCGCGCTGCTGATGGCCCCGGACTCGTCGGGCGGCCCGCTCTACGGCGGCCGCTTCGGCATGACGCTGCTGCAATTCATCGCCGGCTTCGATCCCGACGTGGCCGATCAGTTTTCGTGCGATCGCATTCCGCCGCACGGTTTCAACAAAGCTCGTTATTGCAACCCGCGAGTCGATGCGCTGCTCGCCGACGGCGCTCGCGCGCAGGATCGCGCAACGCGCCGGCGCGACTACCGCGCGGTGCAGCGCATTCTCGCGCGCGACCTCCCGCTCGTCGCACTCTATCAAGCCACGTCCATCAACGTGTTTCCCGCCCGGCTGCGAAATCAGCGCACGGCGGTTACGACACCGTTTTGGAACGTCGCCACTTGGCGATTGGACCGATAAGCCGGCTGATCGAGCGAACGCGCACGCGGCGTTCTTCGAGTCCCATGCCGCGCTTCCACGCGCGCAGCAGATCGTTCGACCCGAACACGCCGACCCACTCGCCGCGTTCGTCCACGACCATGACGCTGCGCAGGTCGCGGCTGGCCATGGCGTTTGCGGCGGAGCGAATCCGATCTTCGGGATGCATCACGAGCGCGGCGGTGGCAATCGTCGCAATCGAAGCCGACGCCTCGCCGCTCTCGCGCGCGAGCCGCAGAAGATCGTTGCGCGAAACGGTCGCGACCAGCGCCCCCCCATCGAAGACCGCATACTCCGCATACGCGCCGCGCGCGTCACCTTCCAAAACGACGGCACACGCTCCCGCGATCGTACTCCCGATCTCGAGAGACGGAATCTTGCCGCGCGGATGCATCATCGCACCGATCGAGATCAATTCCAACGGGTGAACGGCATACTCGCGCGCGACGTGCATTCCGCGACGCGCGAGTTTTTCGGTCAAGATCGAGCGCGGTACGAACACCACGGTAAACGCCGTCGCGGCGACGCAACCGATGAATAACGCCGGCAAGAGTCCCCACGCGTGCGTGGTTTCGAGCGCGAAGAGCGTCGCCATAAACGGCGCCCGCATCGTGCCGCCCATGATCGCGGCCATTCCAACGGCGGCCCAGGCCGCCGAATCGTGTCCGGGGATGACCACGGCGAGTAACGTGCCCATCGCACCGCCGATCATCAACAGCGGTGCGAGTACGCCGCCCGAGGTTCCCGAGCCCAGTGCGACGATCCAGATGACGATCTTCACGACGATGATCCCGGCGACGACGCCGAGCGCCAGTTGCCCGTTGAGCATCGACGAGATCGTCGGATAACCCACGCCGAGGGCTTGCGGCACGATCCATCCGCCGATACCCACCACGAGTCCGCCAATCGCCGGCCACCACATCCAATGCACCGGCAATTTCTCGTAGGCATCTTCGGTCCAATAGACGAGCTTGGTCATCAGCAATGAGACGACGCCGCCGGCGATGCCCACGAGCAGCGCCCATCCGAACGCGTTGACGCCGAGTGAATGTGCGTGCGCGACGAGAAACGGCGGATTGGGACCGATGAGCACCACGCGCATCGCCTCGGCGACGAACGCCGCGACGGCGACCGGAATGAAACTGCGCGGCCGCCACTCGAAGAGCAAGAGTTCCACGGCGATCAGCACCGACGCCACCGGGGCGCCGAAAGTCGCGGCCATACCGCCGGCCGCGCCGGCGACGAGCAGCGTACGCCGTTCGAGCGATGACAGCCGCAGGAACTGTGCGAAAAGCGACCCCAAAGCGCCGCCGGTCATAATGATCGGCCCCTCAGCGCCGAACGGTGCGCCGGTGCCGATCGTCAGCGCCGAGGCAAGCGGTTTCCAAAACGCGACGCGTGCTTGGATGACGCTGTCTTTATCGAGAATCGACTGAATGGCTTCGGGGATTCCGTGCCCGCGGATCTTGTCGCTGCCGTAACGCGCGATAAAGCCGACCAGCACGCCGCCGGCGACCGGAATCAAAATCGAAAGCAAGCCGAAATGGCGCGGATCGGGCGGAATCAATCCGCCGCGAACTTGCCCGAGATAAGCGACGTGCGTGATCAGACCGATCAGCAGCAACAGGATTTTAGCGACGCAAGCGGCCGCCACGCCGATCACCACCGCGAAGAGCGAGATGATCCACAGGCGTCGCGGGTTGGTCGTAAAGTCGCCAAGTTTCGTGCGCACGGAGCCAATCATAGGTCCTCATATCATAGGCAAAGCGGGCGTTCCCTCGCAGGTACAAAAGCATCACGCCGATTCGGCGAGCCGACCTCTTTTTTTTTAGCCCCACCAGAATGCGGCCGCAATAATGCCGTAGAGGCCCACGAGAGCCGCACCCTCGAGCCAATTGGACTCACCGTCGAAAACCACACAGAGTCCCACCACGGCGGCCAGGCCGACGGCGACGACGAGCAGTGCGGGCATAACCAGCGTAAGGTGGGGTCCGCCGAGCACGAAACTCAGCAGCACGAGCACGGGAATGAGACCCACGGCCACCTGCAGCGAGCTGTTGAGAATGATGCTCACAGCATAGTCGGTTTTGTTCTTGATCGCCATCGTCACGCCGACGACGTTCTCGACGGCGTTGCCGGCGATGGCGACGATAACCAGACCGGTGAACGCTTGGCTGACGTGCAGCGTCGCAATCGTCGGCGAAAGGCTGGCGACGAACCAGTCCGAGACGAATGCCGAGGCGACGCTGGCCGCGCCCAGCGCCGCGAAGGTCAGCGCCGCCGGCCACGTTTCGGCGCGATCGTGTTCGCACTCGTTCGCCGCACCCGCGCGCAGTGAAAAGACCACGCTCGCGGCAAAGAGCGCGAGCAAGATGACCGCGGATGCGACGCTCAACGCGCCCGCGTGCGCCCCCGCCGGCGTATGCAGGCGCACGGCGAGCGTGGGTACGATCAGCGCCGCGACCGCGATGACGATCAGCACGCCGATCGCGCGCGGTTCCTCGGCGGCGAACTTTTGGCGCCCGTTGCGCACTCCGCCCGCAAAGAGCGCTAGTCCCAAGACCAGCAAACTATTCGCGAGGATCGATCCGACGAGCGCGGTCTGAACGACCGTCACCAATCCCGCCCGTAACGCAAAGATGCCGATGAAGAGTTCGGGCAGATTGCCCAGCGCCGACTGCAGGATACCCGTCACACCGGCGGAGAGGCGTCGCCCCAATTGCTCGACCGCGAACCCGATGGTCGCGGCTAAGAGCGCGAGTGCGACCGCCGAGACGGCAAACGTGAGCGGTGCGGGAGCGCGCGCCGCGGTAAGAATACCCGCCGACAACGTCGCGAGGGCGGCAACGACGATCGCGGCGAGCTGGCTGCGCTTTATCGCCGACCGCTCTCTTTATCGTTTACGCGAACGCGTTGAGACCCGTAATCGCCTGGCCGAGGATGAGCGTGTGCACTTCGCTCGTCCCCTCGTAGGTGAGAACGGACTCGAGATTGTTCGCGTGCCGAATGACCGGATATTCCAGCGTGACGCCGTTCGCGCCTAAGATCGTGCGGGCTTCGCGCGCGATCGCAAGGGCTTCCCGAACGTTGTTGAGTTTGCCGAAGCTCACGTGCGCGGGGTGTGCGCGCCCCTCGTCTTTCATGCGGCCGAGATGCAGCGCGAGCAGCGTACCCTTGTTGAGCTCCAACAGCATGTCGACCAATTTCTCTTGCGTGAGTTGAAACGCGCCGATCGGTTTGCCGAACTGTACGCGCGTCTTCGCGTACGCGAGCGCCGACTCGTAGCACGCGCGCGCGGCGCCCATCGCGCCCCACACGATACCGAAGCGCGCTTCGTTCAAGCACGCGAGCGGGCCGCGTAATCCGCGAACATCGGGAAAGACCGCATCGCCCGGAAGGCGGCAGTCCTGCATCACGAGCTCCGAGGTGACCGAGGCGCGCAGCGAGAGTTTTCGCTCGATCGGATTGGCCGCGAATCCTTTGCTGCCGGTCGGAACGATGAATCCGCGGATTCCGTCGTCGGTTTGTGCCCACACGACCGCGAGGTCGGCGATACCGCCGTTGGTGATCCACATCTTCGTACCGTCGAGCACCCAGTCGTCACCGTCGCGACGCGCGAACGTGCGCATATCGCCGGGGCTGCTGCCGAAGTCGGGTTCGGTCAACCCGAAACACCCCAGCGCTTCGCCGCGCGCCATGCGCGGAAGCCACTGCTGCTTTTGCGCCTCGCTTCCCCAGCGGGCGATCGCGAACATCGCGAGCGACCCCTGAACCGACGCGAAGCTGCGAATGCCGCTGTCGCCCGCTTCGAGTTCCATGCACGCCAGACCGTACGCAACGGCGCTGGCTCCGGGGCAGCCGTACCCGTGCAGGTGCATGCCGAGCAATCCGAGATCGCCGAGCTCCTTGCCGAGCTCGCGCGGCACGATGCCTTCCTCGAACCACTGCGCGATGTTCGGCAGGATGCGCTTGCGCACGAAGGCGCGGACCGTGTCGCGAACGAGGCGTTCCTCGTCGGTGAGCAGGGCATCGATGTTGAGGAAATCGTCGGCGTTGGGCGATGCGATCTTTTTGGAAGTCGCTGCGGTCATCGGTTGACGGGACTCATGTCTGCATAGCGATCTCCCGAGGCGACGCCCCGCGGAAACGCTCGCTCTAGCTGTGCGAGGTCGTCCGCGTCGAGCCGGATGCCTGCGGCGGCGGCATTTTCTTCGAGATACTTCACGCGCTTGGTGCCGGGGATCGGCACGATATCGTTGCCTTGCGCGAGCACCCAGGCGAGCGCGAGCTGCGATGCGCTCACGCCTTTCGCGCGCGCGATCCGTTCGACGCGCTCCACGAGATCCAGATTTTTCGCAAAGTTCTCGCCCGCAAAACGGGGATGATGCTTGCGAAAGTCGTCGTCTGCGAAATCCGCGGGCGACTTGAAGCGGCCGGTCAGAAAACCGCGCCCGAGCGGGCTGTACGCCACGAAACCGATGCCCAATTCGCGCACCGTCGACAGCAGCGCGTCCTCCGGGTCGCGCGACCACAGGGAGTACTCGGTCTGCAGCGCGGTAATCGGGTGGGTCGCGTGCGCCTTGCGAATCGTGGCGGGCGCGGCTTCGGAGAGCCCGAGATAACGCACCTTGCCGGCGGTTACGAGCTCCGCCATGGCGCCGACCGTCTCCTCGATCGGCGTCTTGGAGTCGACGCGGTGCTGGTAATACAGATCGATATGATCGACGTTCAATCGCTTGAGCGAGGCGTCGCACGCCGCGCGCACGTAGGCGGGGCTGCCATCGATCCCGCGAAAACTCTTGTCGGCGGCGTCCCGAACGTTGCCGAATTTCGTGGCCAGAAAGACGCGTTCGCGCCGATCCGCGATCGCCTTCCCTACCAACTCTTCGTTGATAAACGGACCGTACATATCGGCGGTGTCCAGAAACGTGATGCCGAGATCGAGCGCGCGATGGATCGTGCGAATCGATTCGGCGTCGTCGCCGGAACCGTAAAACTCGGACATGCCCATGGTGCCCAGGCCCATCGCGCTGACCGCAGGGCCGTTCTTTCCAAGGTGACGTTGTTGCATTAGCGTTTCAGTACCCGTGCGATTTTGTCGAAGAGTGCATCCATCGAGCGTTCGTTCGCGTCCTCGAGCCGGCGCCAAATCAAGCGACCTTCGGTGTCGCTAAGCGTCCCCTCGATGCGTTGCTGGAGAACGGTCTTCTTCCCATCCCCGCTCAAAAAGAATCCGTGCGTTCCGTCGATCCCATCGTTCTGAATGCGCCAAACGATGCGCTCCTCCGGAACGACCTCTTCGAGGATGGCGTGAAAACCGTTGTGCCATTCCTCGGTTTTGCCGGGAACCAACGGGCCGGGCGAGCGCATGAACGGCTGGGCTGCAAACGGCCACACGACGTCGTTGGACGTCCCCATATCGACGAGCAGTTGAAAGATCCGGCGACGCGTCCCGGAGAACGTGCGTTCGCGGACGTGCTGCAGTGGAATCGGCATGACGCCTCATTCGCCGCTTGGTCCCTCTCACCCGCGCGTCTTGCCGTCGCCAGGGGTAAGCGGCGGCGCCGGTTTCACAGGATTCGGACCGGTTACGGCCGTGCTCCTAACGCCGGCTGAAACATAGCGCTTGCCTTCTCGTAGGTGAAGCATGCGCAATCGAGACGCTAGGATCGCCGGATTTCTCTATCTTGCTTCGATCATCGTCGGATACGTCGATTTGGAGTACATACCGGGCAGATTTCTCATTCCCGGGGATGCGGCGGCGAGCGCGCATGCCATCGTCTCGAACGAGTTTCTCTTCCGCCTCGGCATGACCGGCGATCTCCTCGAAGGCACCATTTGGCTGTTTACCGTGCTTGCGCTCTACCGGCTGCTCGTCAATGTGGATCGCACGCAGGCACAGCTGATGGTGATCCTTGGCGCGTTTATGCAAGTCCCGCTTTACTTCGTAAATGTGCTAAACTACGCTGCCGCTCTCATGTTCGCGGGCAATGGCCCGGGCTTTCTGTCCGTTTTCCCGAGCGCGCAACGCGACGCAATGGCGATGTTCTTCCTCAAGCTGCACAACTACGAGGTTCTCGCCAGTTTGCTCTTTGCAGGCTTGTGGCTCTTTCCTTTCGCGGTCCTCGTCTACAAATCAACGTTTCTTCCACGAACGCTTGGCGCGCTGCTCGCCGTCAACGGCATCGCATGGTTGATGGTCTGCTTCTCCGCCTTCCTGACGCCGCAATACTCCGGGCTGGTCCACACGATC
Organism: Candidatus Baltobacteraceae bacterium; assembly: GCA_036559195.1. Classification (NCBI taxonomy): domain Bacteria; kingdom Bacillati; phylum Vulcanimicrobiota; class Vulcanimicrobiia; order Vulcanimicrobiales; family Vulcanimicrobiaceae; species Vulcanimicrobiaceae bacterium. The sequence continues at coordinate 1,272 of DATBTN010000033.1, read as the reverse complement.
ACCACGCCAATGAACTTTGGCGAACTTTTGATTACGCTTTGGCTGGTGATCGTGGGAGCCCGAACGATCGGCCGTTCCCGAGCCGCTGAAGATTGAGAACCCGACGCACGCTCAAAAGAAAAGACCGCGCAAAACATCACGCGGTCCGTTCAACGTTTGAGGTGACGTATTAGGCCTTGAGTTCGATGTCCACGCCGGCCGGGAGATCGAGGTGCATGAGAGCGTCCATCGTCTTGGGTGAGGCCTGAAGGATATCGATGAGCCGTTTGTGCGTGCGCATCTCAAAATGCTCGCGCGACTTCTTATCGACGTGCGGCGAACGGTTGACACAAAAGCGATTGATCTCGGTCGGCAGCGGAACCGGTCCGCTGACGAACGCGCCCGTGCGCTTCGCCGTTTCAACGATACGCTCCGCCGACTGATCCAACACTTTGTGATCGTACGCCTTAAGGCGGATGCGAATCTTCTGCTTAGCCATTATCTCTTCTCGTTATCCTTAAAGTTAGAAACGTTCTTCATGTTACCGCCGTCCTTCGACAAGCTCGTCCTTCGACAAGCTCGTCCTTCGACAAGCTCAGGATGACAGGGCTACTCCGAAACGGCCGTCACGACGCCGGCGCCGACGGTTCGGCCGCCCTCGCGGATGGCGAAACGCAGACCTTCTTCACAGGCGATCGGCGTGATGAGCTCGACATCGATTGCGATGTTGTCGCCCGGCATGACCATCTCGACGCCCTCGGGCAGCTTGATGGTACCGGTCACGTCGGTCGTGCGGAAGTAAAACTGCGGACGGTAGTTTCCGAAGAACGGCGTGTGACGGCCGCCTTCTTCTTTTGACAGCACGTACACTTCGGCTTTGAACTTCTTGTGCGGCTTGATCGAGCCGGGTTTCGCAAGAACCTGGCCGCGTTCGATGTCGTTACGTTCCACGCCGCGCAGGAGCACGCCGACGTTGTCGCCGGCGATGCCGATGTCGAGGAGTTTGCGGAACATTTCGATACCGGTCACGACGGTCTTACGCGCGACTTCCTGCAAGCCGACGATCTCGACGTCTTCGCCGACCTTGACCTGGCCGCGCTCGACGCGACCCGTTCCGACCGTTCCGCGGCCGGTGATCGTGAACACGTCTTCGATCGGCATCAAGAAGGGCTTGTCGGTCTGACGAACCGGATCCGGGATGTACTCGTCGACGGTATCCATCAACTTGAAGATCGGATCGGTGGCCGGATTGCCGCGCTTGCCGTCGGACTGGAGCGCCTTGAGCGCCGAGCC
>DATBTN010000032.1 GCA_036559195.1 Candidatus Baltobacteraceae bacterium | reverse complement strand
TTTTGAGCGCGTTTGTCGTCGATATACGAGAGAAGCGCGCCGACCGCTAGGATCATGGCCATCGGGTTGGCGACGTTCTTGCCGTAGAGGCGCGGGGCGGTGCCGTGCGGAGCCTCGGCCATGACGACCGAGGGCTTGAGGTTCTCGTCGAAACCCAGCAGCGTGGACTCGGCGCCGGCGATCGAGCCGAAGAGCTGCATCACCAGGTCGGAGAGGCAATCGCCATCGCGATTGAGCGAAGGGATGACCAGCGGTTCGTCTCCCGCGTTGCTCAGCAGCAGCGCGTAGGTCGCGTCGATGAGCTGCGGGTCGTAGGTCACGCCCGGATGGCGGGCGGCGGCCGCGTCCATCTCCTCTTTTAACATTCCTTCGTAGATCGGGCTGACCGTGTATTTCGGACCGCCAAAGACTTTCGCACCCATCTTCGCGGCGTGAACGAACGCATATTCGGAAACGACGCGGCAGACGCCGCGCGAGATCGATTCGGTGCGATACGCAACTTCGTCGGCGCCCTCGCCTTCGCGCCATTCCTTCGCGCCGTAGGCATCGCCCACGGCCATACGCACCACCGAGATCGGCGCGTGGATACCGGCGACGGGGCGCACGCCCGGAAGCCTGCGGCCCGTGCGTACGATGACCTTGCCGTCGATCGCCTTGCGCAGGATCGCGTTGGGCGAGCCGACATCGCCCTTGATCTCGGGCGTGATGGTCGCCGCCTTGAGGCCGAAGCGCGTGCGCGTCATTGCCGCGGCCGCCTCGGTGACGACGGCGTTGTTGGTCGCGCGCCGGTTCTCGAGCGAGAGGTCGTAGCGTTCGAAGGCGAGTTCGACGTCGATGACCGACTTGTCGAGCACGCGCAGCGATTCGAGCAGTAATTCCTGGCCGGTCTGATCGCCCTCAAGGACGACGATGGTTGGCGGGGTCAAATGAACTCCTATTGCGGTGACGAAAACAATGCTTCCATGGCACGCGTACGCCGTAAGGCGACCGCGAGAACACGACTCAACTTCGAGATCGCCGGCATCGCCGCGATCGGTCTCGCCGTTCTGTTAGGAATCGCGCTCGCCGTCCCACCGTCACGCGCCGGAATAATCGGCTCGGCAACGGCACACGTCTTGCACCTCCTTTTTGGAGGGGCCGCTCCGCTTTTCCCGGTGCTGGTCGCCTTATTCGGCGGCATTATTTTTCTGGAGATCAACGTTCCGCGGCTGATGGCGACTTTTGGCTTAGCGGCGCTCGGCTATTTCTTGGTCATCGATACGGCATTCGGGGGCCGCGGCGGCTGGGTCGGACGCGGCATTTGGTTCGCGCTGCGGGCGCTGGTCGGCGTTGCCGGCGAGCGCATCGTGCTCGGCCTCGTGGCCGTGTTGCTGACCGTCTGGATCACCAACGTGTCGGTGAAGAAGATGATCGGGGCGCTCGTGATCGGCGCTCGTGGGCTTCGCTTGCCGAAATTGAACGTTTCGCTGCCGCCGGGGCACGCCAATCTTCGCGACGCATTCGCGCTACCGGCCGAAACAAAAACGCCGAAGAAAGCGGCGAGCTTTTTCGATGACTCGGCGACGGCGATCGTGCCCGTCGAGCCCTTCTTGCCGCCGATCCCGCCGACCGTCGTGGTCGAGGACGACGTTCGACCCGTCCTTCGACAAGCTCAGGATGACAGTGGGTATGAGGCGGCGGGGATGTATCATCAGCCCGATGCGCATCGGGTGTATTCGCTGCCGGATTTGGCGATGTTCGATCCGCCGCAGGCGCAGGTTGCCGACGACTCGACGCGTTCGCACGTCTTAGAAGATACGCTCGCGTCCTTCGGCGTCACGGCCAAGGTCGTTCACATCGAGCGCGGACCCTCGATCACCCGGTACGAGCTCAAACCCGACCGCGGTGTGAAAATCTCGCGCATCGCATCGCTCGCCGACGATATCGCGTTAGCGCTTGCGGCGACGAGCGTGCGGATCGAAGCCCCGATTCCCGGCAAGTCGGCCGTCGGTATCGAGGTTCCCAACAAAACGGTTTCGATCGTCGCGATTCGCGAGATTTTCGAAGCGTTGCCGCACCGCGGTCAAGTGCCGCCGCTCTGGATGGCGCTCGGGAAAGATATTACCGGCCGGCCGGTCTTCGGCGATCTCGGCAAGATGCCGCATCTTCTGGTGGCGGGCGCGACCGGGTCGGGGAAATCGGTCTGTCTCAATACGATCATCGCGTCGCTGCTCGTAAGTGCCACGCCGGATCAAGTACAGATGTTGATGATCGATCCCAAACGCGTGGAACTGACCGTTTACAATGGCATTCCGCATTTGATCAAGGACGTGATCACCGATGCGCGCATGGCCGCGGGCGCGCTCTTCGAGATGACCAAAGAGATGGATACGCGCTACGAGCGCTTCGCGAAAGCGGGCGTGCGGAAGATCGAAGAGTATAACGCCAAGTATCCCGACGAGAAGCTGCCCTTCGTCGTCGTGATCATCGACGAACTCGCCGATTTGATGCTGGTCGCGCCGGCGAAGGTGGAAACGACGATCATGCGGCTCGCGCAACTGGCGCGTGCGACCGGCATCCATCTCGTCGTTGCGACGCAGCGCCCCTCGGTCGACGTTATCACCGGGCTCATCAAAGCGAACATCCCGTCGCGCATCGCCTTCGCGGTCAGCTCGCAAGTGGACTCGCGCACGATTCTCGATATGGCCGGGGCGGAACGGCTGCTCGGCCGCGGCGACATGCTCTACTTACCCATCGATGCGCCCAAACCGGTCCGCTCGCAAGGGGCGCTCATCACCGGCACCGAGGTCAACCGGCTCGTCGACTTTTGGGCGAAACAGGCGCGACCGGAGAATCTGCTCGACGTTGAGGTCACGCCGGTCTCCGACGAAGACGAGAAGCGCAAGGACACCGATCCGCTCTGCTACGAAGCGGCGAAATTTATCATCGAAAGTACCGTTGCTTCGACGGCCGCCTTACAGGCAAACTTTTCGATCGGGCATCCGCGGGCGGTGCGCGTCATGAAACAACTCGAGGACTTTAAGGTCGTCGGACCGCACGAGGGCACGAAACCGCGCCGTATCATCATCGGCCTCGGCGAACTCGAGCAGATCGCCTCGCGCTTGGGGCGCGACGACAACGCGCAACCCGGCCTTTTCGCAACGGGATCGTAAAAGTCGTTGCCCTGCGGGGGGAGCCGCCGTAGAGTACGAAGCAGACGGTCCCGCCGTCAATCACCACTTTAAGGAAGCTCACACGATGGATCCCGCGCTCAAGGCGATCGAACATAAAGTCGAGGAGGGCGTTCCGCTCTCACTTGCGGACGGTCTGACGCTCTACCGCACGCCGGACATCCATACGCTCGGTCGCATGGCGCGCGCGGTCAAAGAACGCAAGAGCGGTAAGAAAGTGTTCTACGTCCTCAACCGCTACATTAACTCCACCAACGTCTGCTACGCGGGCTGCAAGTTTTGCTCGTTTGCCGTCGATGAATTCAAGGAGAAGGAGCGCGTCGTTCGGATGCCCGCGGACGTCGTGTTCGAGAAGGCGCTCGAAACCGGGACGAACTTCAATCAGGTCCACATCGTGGGCGGTCACGATCCACGGCAACTCTCGCTCGACTATTGGCTGCCGTTAATGCGCCGCTTCAAAGAAGCGCTGCCGCACGTGCAGCTCTCGCTGTTCACCGCAGCCGAAATCGAATACATGGCCAAGCGACATCGCCTGTCGTTCGCCGCGTTGATCGCGATGCTCAAAGAAGCCGGACTCGATAACGTCAACGGCGGCGGCGCGGAGATTTTTGCCGAGGAGACGCGCAAGAAGATCTGCCCCGGCAAAGTCAACTCTGAGAATTGGCTTGCGATTCACGAAGAGCTGCATCGTCAAGGCGTCGCATCGAACGCGACGATGCTCTACGGTCAAATCGAATCGCTCGAAGATCGCGTCGACCACCTCGTGCGCCTGCGCGAGTCGCAAGAGCGCTCGCCCGGATTCAACGCTTTTATTCCGCTCGCGTTCCATCCCGACGGCAACGAGCTCAACGACTGTGGGTGGACGACCGGACTCGACGATATCCGTACCTTCGCGGTCGCGCGCTTGATGCTCGATAACTTCGATCACATCAAGGCGTACTGGATGATTCAGGGTCTCAAGGTCTGCCAGGTTGCCTTGCAATTTGGGGCCGACGATATGGACGGCACGCACGGCTCGACCGACGAGGAGATGATCTATCACTCCGCCGGCACGCAGTCCGGCCAATTCGTCGACGATCGCACCTTCCGCGCGTTGATCGAACAGGCCGGCTACGAACCCGTTCGCCGCAACTCGACCTACGAAGAGTTCCCCCACGACTGGACTCCCCCCGAACGCGAACTGATCGAAGCATGATGGCAACCAGCCTGCGTTCGTCGCGGATGCGTTACGTGAACGATCTGCCGATCTTTGGAGCGTTCGACGCGGGTGCGGTGGCATATCCCGGCACGCTCTATGCGGATGTCCCGGCGCGGCTCAACGCGATGATGCGTTCGAACGAGCTGGACATGGGGCCGATCAGCGCGTTTGCGTACGCGCGCGACGCGGAGCATTACGTGCTGCTGCCCGATCTCTGCATCGGCGCCCGCGATGAAATCGTTTCGGTGTTGCTCGTCTCGCAAACGCCGCCGGCGCTGCTCGACGGCGTGAAAATCGCGACGACGCGCGAGTCGGAGAGCGGCCGAAATCTGCTGCGCGTTCTGCTCGAACGCCGGTACGGCGTGCGAGCCGAGTTCGTCGACGACGACGATCCGCTCGCCCGCGCGCGCGCCGGAGCACCCGCGATGGTAATCGGCGATACCGCCATCGACGCGCACTTCATCTTCGAACCGGAGCACGTCTACGACCTCGGAAGTCTGTGGCGCGCGTGGACCGGCGAGCAGTCGATTACGGCCGTGTGGGTGGCGCGGCGCGACATCTACCAAACGCGTCTCGAGGAGGTTCGTGCGTGCATGCACGCCCTGACCGACGCCTATTCGTGGGGCCGCGCATCGCGAGATCGGATCGTCGAGCAGGCGCAGGCCATCCGGCCGCGACCGCCGGGATTTTACGAGCAGTATTACGCCAAACTTAACTTCACGTTTCACTTAGCGGCGCAGAGCGGCTTAGCCGCATTCTGCCGCGAATTGCTAGCGGTCGGCGCCATCGATGCGCTGCCGCCAGTCGTACCGGAGGTCCTCGGTGTCTCTCGCTAATCTGCTGGATAAGGCCGCAAACGGCGGCCGTTTGAGTTTCGACGAGGGCGTCCGGCTTTACAAAGAGGCCGACCTTCACGCGCTCGGCGCGGCGGCGAACGCGCGCCGCATGCAGCTCTATCCCACGAACGACGTAACGTACGTGATCGATACGACGATCAACTACACCAACGTCTGCAACGTGCATTGCACGTTCTGCGCGTTCTTTCGGCCGGAGAAGCACAAAGAAGGCTACACGATGTCGCACGACCAGGTGCTCGCGCGCGTCAAGTATGCCGCCGACCAGGGCGCGACGCAGATCATGATTCAAGGCGGCGTCAATCCCGAACTCCACTTGGAATGGTTCGAGGCGCTCTTCAATCGCGTACGCATGGAGTATCCGAACGTCGACATCCATTCGCTCTCGGTCTCGGAAGTTATCGGGCTCGCGAACGTGGAGAAGATGCCGACGCACGACGTCCTCGTTCGGTTGAAGGCGGCGGGCATGAAGTCGCTGCCGGGTGCGGGCGCGGAGATATTGGTCGAACGCGTCCGCAAGCGCATTAGCGCGCGCAAGGTAACGCCGGACGTATGGCTCGGCGTGATGCGCGAAGCGCAGCTCCTCGGCATGCCGACCACGGCGACGATGATGTTCGGATCGATCGAGACCGACGAAGAGCGCATCGAGCACCTCGACGTGCTGCGCGCCCTTCAAGACGAAACCGCCGGGTTTACCGCCTTCATCCCATGGTACTACGTGCCGTGGAAGACGCCGCTGCGCGGCAAGGAAGCTACGGGCCTCGAGTATCTGCGCGTGCTCGCAATCTCGCGCCTGTACTTGGATAATTTCCCGCATCTGCAAGCCTCGTGGCTGACGCCGGGACTGAAAATGGGCCAACTCGCACTCTTTTACGGATGCGACGATATGGGCGGCACCATCCTCGAGGAGCAAGTCGTACACGATGCCGGCTCGACGAACGAAGCGACGCGCAAGCAATTGGAAGAGCTGGTCGTTACCGCCGGCTTTCGACCCGTGATTCGCGACACGTACTGGAACGTGCGAGACGACGTGGCGCTTGCGAGCGCGTAAATCGCCGCGGCATCCAAATTATTGTACCCTTGCCTCCAAAGGCGCTGGGTCGCTCGCTTAGAACGGGCGTTCTGTGGATTGCGATACGGCTCCCGGCCAAGAGTGCGCGCCGTACGCGGAGTTACCGGCATGGTGGAGCGGCTTTCTTTTTCACGTTTTAAATCCGCGGCAAGTCTCGATGTACGTCTACCTGACCATGCTCTGCGACGACTCGAGCGCCTGCCACCCAACGATCGAGCAAATCCGTAAGGATCTCGGGTTGTTGAGTACGACCATGGTCTTCGAATCGATCGCCGTACTCGAGGAATATGGGTTCTTCGTGCGAACGCGCCGGAGTTTTCCCGAGTCGCGTTCGCGGCGCAACGTCTACCAGCGCACGACCTGCGAGCACACGATCTTGCGTTTACTCGAATGTGGTAAAATTGACGCCTACCTCCACCCAACGGCTTCAACGGCGGCGCCCGCCTCCGACGAATCCAAGGAACTCGTGCGGGAAGGCCTCAAGAAATTACTCGACGAGGCTTATCCCCGATACGAAGAAGCCGACGCGGCGAGCAAGAAGGCAGTTCTGATAGACGCGCTGGGCGAATTGCTGCGTACCCGCGAACGCGGCATCTACCAATAGATGGAGAAGCCATGCACGAAACCGTAGCCGTCACGATCGTATTCGATCCCGCTTCCGGCAATCCGGCCGTCGTCGAAATGACGGGCGAACTCGACCTTGCGAATGCGGATATCGTGCGCGAGCGTCTCGACGAGGTCGGAATCGTTGCCAATCGCGTGATCCTCGATCTCGTGCGGCTCGAGTTCATCGACTCCACCGGCTTGAGCGCGATCGTGCGCCTCGGCAAACAGCTCAAGGAACGCGCCGGCCACCTCGCGATCGTCGTCACGAAGCCATCGATTCGCAAGCTCTTCGCCATCACCGCACTCGACAAGCGCTTCGCAATCTACGAACGCGTAGAAGACGTCCACTTCCCCCCGTCCTTCGACGAGCTCCGACCTTCGACAAGCTCAGGATGACAGGCGCGCTTAGAGCGCGGTGACGATGGTGGCTGCGCCGAGTACTTCTTCGCCGCGTTCGTCGAAGAGCGCGACGAGTTGGCCGGGCGCGACGGCGCGTTGCGGTTCGTCGAATTGGATTGAAAGGCTATCGCCGGAGTCAAGCGTCGCGCGGGCCGGCGCGGGCGTGGCCCGATAGCGCACCATCGCGAGAACGGGCGTTTCCGGTCGTCCGAATCGTTCGGGACGAATGACGTTGACTTCGTTCGCGGTCAATCCGCGCGCGGCAAGCTCTTCCTCGCGCCCGATCACGATCGTATTGCTGGCGGCGTCGATGCGCGTGACGTATCGTGGACCGTCGCCGCTCGATGGAAGACCCTGGCGTTGGCCGATCGTGTAGTTGACGATACCGGCGTGCCGGCCGACGAGCGTCCCGTCGCCGCTGCGGATGTCGCCCTCGCTGCGAACCTCCGGGCGCGCGCGGCTGAGGATCTCGCGATAGTCGCCGCCTTCCACGAAGCAGATATCCTGTGACTCGGTTTTGTCGTGCACGGGCAGCCCCAGGCGCCGCGCGTGATCGCGCGTGCTCGCCTTGTCTAAGCCGCCGAGCGGAAGCAGCAGCTTTGCGAGTTGCTCGGGTTTGAGTTGTGCGAGCGCGTAGGCCTGGTCTTTTGCGTGCTCGCCGCGAAACAAGTGCGGGCCGTCATCGCGATGTTCTAATCGCGCGTAGTGCCCGGTTGCGACGTACGCCGCTCCGAGCGAATCGGCGTATTTGCTCAGCGTTCCGAGCTTCACGAAATTGTTGCACGAAACGCACGGATTGGGCGTTCGCCCCGAGACGTAGTCGTCGACGAAGCGGTCGACGACGGTGCGGCGAAACGTCTCTTCGAAATTCAGCACGTAATGCGGAATGCCAAGTACCGCCGCGCTGCGGCGTGCGTCGTCGAAATCGTCGATCCCGCAACAGCTCTTGGCGTGCGCGGGTTTGGTCGGCGAATACATCTTCATCGTCACGCCGATGACCTCGTAACCTGCCTCCGAGAGCAGGCCCGCGGCCACCGCCGAATCGACGCCGCCGCTCATCGCGGCGATTACGCGTGCTTTCTTCATCGTTCCGATGGACAGGATAACACCATGGAGGGGCTAACAGAAGCCCCAATGTCGCTGGGTGAACGCTTTCGCACCGCGCGCGAGCAGCGCGGTCTAACGCTTTCGGATGTCGCCGAGCAGATTCGAATCCGATCGGTGTACCTCGCGGCCATCGAGGAGGAGAACTGGCCTTCGATCGGCGCGCCCGTCTATATTCGCGGCTTCTTGCGCACCTACGCGCGCTTTCTGGGGCTGGACCCCGAAGACGCCGTCACGGAGTTCAACTCGACCGGCGGCGCAAGCGCGCTGACGCCGGCTATGGCCGAGTCGAATGCCGACCAGGCGGCGCTGCTGAACTCCGGCCGCAATCTCTCCCCGCTGCTCTGGGTCGCGAGCGCGGTCGCCCTCGCCCTGATCGCCTTTGTGATCTACCTGTTCGTCGCTCCGCCGAAGGGCGGCCCGCGGGCGGTCGCGGTTGCCTCGCCCGCGGCCTCCGTTAGCCCCGCCGGCAGCGCGCCCGCGGCGGCATCGGGCCTGGGCTCAACCCCCTCGCCCTCGCCCGAGCCAAGCGCGCTGCTCGCCAGCTCGGCGACGCTAGCGATCCACCTCACCGCACCCTCGTGGCTACGGGTCACGGTTGACGGAAATGTTAGTATTGAAGGTACGTTTCCAGCCGGGACCGACAAGACGTTCCACGGAAAGTCGGCCCTCGTGCGCGTCGGCAACGCCGGCGGCGTCGAGATCGTCGTCGACGGAAAGCCCGTTGGGAAGCTGGGAGCGACCGGCGACGTCGCCGAAAAATCGTTCACCCTGTAGGAGTCACCCTTGCCAAGCGATGCCTCGTTCGATGTTGTATCGAAAATCGATCAACAAGAACTCGATAACGCCCTAAACCAGGCGCGAAAAGAAATCGCCGGCCGGTTCGATTTTAAGGGCACCAAGACCGAGATCGATTATGACGGTAAAGCGCTGATCACGGTGACCTCCGACGACGAGCTGAAGATGAAAAACGTCATCGACATTCTGCAATCGAAAGCGCTCAAGCGCGGCATCGAGATCAAGGCCTTCGATTTCGGCAAGGTCGAGCCGGCCGGCGGCGACACCGTGCGCCAAAAAATCACGCTGCATAACGGCATCCCCAAAGACAAGAGCAAGCCGCTGATGGAAGCGATCAAGGCGCTCAAGCTCAAAGTCACCGCCCAATATCAGGACGAGCAAATTCGCATCTCTTCGAAGAACCGGGACGATCTGCAGGCGGTGATCGCTCACCTCAAGAGCATGGAGTACGAATTGCCGCTGCAGTTCGTGAACTACCGGTAGCCGCTTGCCGAACAAAGTCTCGTTCGTCTCGCTGGGCTGTGCCAAGAACCTCGTCGATACCGAAGTGATGATCGCGAAGCTCGCCGAAGCCGGTTGGCAGCTCGAACCGCAGAGCGCGCTCGCCGATACCGTCGTAATCAACACGTGCGCGTTCATCGATCCCGCCAAGGCCGAATCGACCGATGTCATTATGGAGCACGCCGCGCGCAAAGGGCGCGACCAGCAGCTCATCGTGGCCGGCTGTCTCGCGCAGCGTTTCGGCGAGCAGTTGCAATCGCTCGTGCCGGAGATCGACGGCGTCGTCGGCACCGGAGCGTATGCCGGCATCGTCGAGTTGTTGGACGACGCTCGGGCGGGCCATCATCCGGTTCGCTTGCAGTTCGATGCCGAGCCCGAACACGATTTTCTGCCGCGGCTCGTGACGACCGGGCGAGCGAGCGCGTATCTAAAGATCGCGGAAGGCTGCGACCACCCGTGCACGTTCTGCATCATCCCGCAGCTGCGCGGCAAATTCCGCAGCCGCAGTGAAGAGTCGATTCTCAAAGAAGCGCGCGCCCTGGCCGCCGGCGGGACGCAAGAGCTGATCCTCATCGCGCAAGATACGTCGATGTGGGGGCGCGATCGCGGAATGCGGCGCGGCGGGCTCGCGCGGCTGCTCGAGGAGCTTTCCGCCGTCGAGGGCATCGAGTGGATCCGCCTGCTCTATTTGTACCCGGCCACCGTCGATAGCGAACTGATCGACGCGATGGCGCGCCTGCCGAAGGTCTGTAAGTACATGGACATGCCCTTGCAGCACGCCCATCCCGAGGTGCTGCGCGCGATGCTCCGTCCGAGCAACGGCGAGCGGTATCTCGAGATCATCGACGAGTTCCGCGAGCGCGTTCCGGGCGTGACCATGCGCTCCACGTTTATCGTCGGATTCCCAGGCGAGACCCAGGAACACGTGGAGTATTTAGAAGAGTGGATCGGGCGCGCGCAACTCGATCGAGTCGGCTTTTTTGAGTACAGTCCCGAAGAAGGAACGCCGGGCGCGACGTTAGGTGCACAAGTTCCGGCGCGGGAGAAGCGACGGCGGCTGGTGCGTCTGCGCGAAGCGCAGCGAATCGCATCGGAGAAGGCGCGGGCCAAACGTCTCGGGCAGACGGTTCGAGTGCTTGTCGAGGAGCGGCGAACGCTCCGTAAGGGCGATCCGTTCCGGGCGCAGCTCGGCGCGAGCCAGGCGTGGTTCGGCCGATCGGCCGGCGAGGCGCCGGGTGTCGACGGCGGCATTTATTTCACCGGCGAGGCAAACGTCGGCGATTTTGTCGAGGTGACGCTCGACGGACACGGGCCATTCGATTTCCACGGCCGCGCCGTTATAAAGGAACGCATCCTCATTGGGTAAGCACATGGCCCCCCCGGCCGAAGCGCCGGTCCGCGACGGCAGTTTCTTGCGCACGATTGCGGCGACCATCGGCGTGGCGCTCTTGGTGCTGGCCGGAGTTGTCGGCGGCATTGCCATGGTAAAGCACCAGAATCCGTTCCAGGTGTTGGTGCAGCCGATCGCACCTCCGCCGCAGCAAGTCTTCGGAAAAGACCAATTGCTCGTGCTCGTCGAGGGGCTCGACTACGACTATAACGCGAAGGACGAAGAGTATTCTTCGCAGGCGCGCAGCGACGTGATTTGGGCGGTCAATCTCGATTTCAAAAACGATCGCGTCTACGAGCTTTCGATTCCGCGCGATATGGTCGCGACGCTGCCGAACGGAACGCAAGCCAAGATCAATCAAGCGCAATCGGACGGCGGCACGCGTGAAGCGCAGGCGGTTATTTCCAAGTGGCTCGGAATCCCCGGCTTCGATCGATACGTGATCTTTCGTGCGAACACGGCTAAGGATTTCATCAACGCCGTGGGCGGCGTGAACGTCGTCGTCATGAACTCGAACGCGCTGCAGCACACGGGACCCAACGGTCCGCTCGATTACGTCGACACGTGGGGGCACCTCTACATCCATCTCAAGCCGGGATTGCAGCATCTCGACGGCGCGCAGGCCGTCGGGTACATGCGGTTTCGTCACGACTACTGCGGAGATCCGTGCCGCATCATGCGTCAACAGGAAGTCCTGCACGCGCTCGTCGACAAACTTAAAGCCAACAAGCTCAATACGCTGCTGCACATCACCGATCTCGCCGGCGCGTTCAATAAGAACGTGACGACGAACTTCACGAGCGCCGAAGAACTCAGCATCGCCAATGCCTTTGCCGGCATCCCGAAAGACGGCATCAAGACGGCTCAAGTGCCGTACGTCTCGGACGTGGTGTTGGCCGACGGCGGCGATGCGATCGTTCCCAATGAAAGCGAGCGCGCGCGACTGGTAAAGACCATGCTGCTCGACCCGCCGCAGCCGCAACCCTCCCCGGCCGCGAGCGCGCTCGCCGCTATCGCGGCCGCCCAAGTGCGCGTCGATGTAGAGAACGGAACGGACGTGCCGGGTCTGGGTAAGCGCGTCGCCGCACTACTGAAGGCGAAGGGCTTTACGATCGGCGCGGTCGGCAATGCCCCGGCTTTAGGCGTGCTGACCACCCAGTTTCACGAACACTCCAGCATCACGTTTGCCGCCTCGAAAGTTCGTCGCGCGCTCGGCGTGGTGGCGAGTAAAGCGACCGTCGTTCAAGACGCGCCGGTCGTCGCATCGCCGAGCGCAGCGGCGCCTCCGGTGAGCGACGTAACGGTCATCGTGGGTCAAGACGTAGCGACGCTGCTCGGGCGGCAAGCTTCGGCCCAACCGTGACCTCACGCCGATGGATCCTAACCGCGATCGCCGTCCTCGTCGCATTGGCCGGACTCGGTACGTGGCGGCTCTTCGTGCATTCAACGCATCTCCAGCCGGCGCTCATCACTCCCAAGATGAACGCACAGGAAGCGATCGCGCCGTCGTTCGCGACGCGCGTTCGCCGCGTGTTGCACGAACACGCGGCCGACAATCGCGCCGACCGCCCCAAACTGATCGCACTGACCTTCGACGACGGCCCGTATCCGGTGATGACGCCGCTACTGCTCGACGAACTCGCGCGCCTGCACGCCAAGGCGACGTTCTTCCTTATCGGCCGCGACGCGGAACAGTGGCCGGAACTAGCCAGGCGGGTCGAGGCCGGGGGCAACGAAATCGCCGACCACACCTACACGCACCCCAACCTCGATCAGGAGACGCCCGATCAGGTTCGCGAGGAGATCCTCAAGGGGCGCGACGTCCTCGATGCGCTCGTCCGCGATCCGGCGATCGACGTGCTCTTCCGTCCGCCGCACGGGCGCTATACCGTCGCGACGATCGAGGTCGCGCAGCGGCTCGGCTACCGGACGGTTTTGTGGACCGACGATGCGGGCGATTGGCGCACGCTGACGGCGGCCCAGCTGGCTTCCCACCTCGAGGCGCATGCCACGGCGCCGGAGATCGTGCTCCTGCACAGCGGCAAGCTCGCGACGATTCAGATGCTGCCGGAGGTCGTGGCGCGATTCCGGGCAGCCGGATATCGTTTCGTGACGGTGGGCGAGCTGCTCGCCCGAGTCAGCCCCAAAGAACTCAACCACCCCGCCAAGCACGGAGTCTAGCTCCCAGCCATGCCAAGATCGATTATCGATACGGAATCTAGTCGCCCGGCCTACGTGCGCCGGCAGATCCTCACGGCCGTCTTTGCGGTTCTGGTTCTGGCGGCCGTGCTCGTTTTCGGTTATGCCGCCTGGCAAAGCAAGCACGCGGCGCCCGGGCCGATTACGCCGGCGGCGCCGGCCGGCGCGCCGGCCCATCCCGCGAGTTATCCAGGAAACTAATTCTTTTTGATTGTAACAGCCGCTGGGACTTCAAACCGAACCGAACGCGACGGATTCGCGGAACGCGAATCCTCCAGGAGAATCGATGCTGCGACGCCTCACCCTCATATTTCTTAGCCTCGTCTGCACGGTAGCGGTCGCTGCCTGCAGTTCGTCGGACACTAAATCGCTCTCGAGCGGCGGCATCCCGGGCATCGGGCCGAACTTCGCGTCCAATTCAATCTACGCGGCGAGCAGTTCGAACAACGCCGTCTACATCTACGCACCGAATCCGCAACCGAGCGCGACGCCGGTCAACCTCATCGGCGGCGCCAACACCGGGTTGAGCGGGCCGCAATACGTGGCGTTCGATGCGGCCAAGCACCTCTTCGTTACCAACTACAATCCCGCGCCTCAACCGGGCACGAACGGCGCATCGATTCAAATTTATCAAACCTACGCGATGGGCGACGTCATTCCGTTCGGCACGGTTTCCGGGGCGGGAACTAGCCTCACCCAGCCGCGTGGTATCGCGGTCGACCAAAAAACCGGCACGTTTTACGTTGCAAACGTGGATCCGAGTGCGGCGTCGCCCAACGAGCTGTTGGTGTTCGCGAGCGGCGGTTTCGCGCCGACGGTCATCTCGGGAAATCTCACGCAGCTCAATTCGCCTACCGGCGTGGCGCTCGATGCGTCGAACAATCTCTACGTCGCGAATCGCGGCGGCGGTTCCGTCACGGTATATCCGGCACCGACCCCCGTCCCGGCGCCCTCCGGATCGCCATCGCCGGCACCGACTGCGACGCCGACGGCGAATCCGAGCGCTTCACCCGCTCCCACGCCGACGCCCGTTCCCGGATTGAACATCGCGCCGACGCAGACCATTACCGGGCTCGGCGCGCCGACCGGCATCGCCGTCGACGCAAATAAGAACGTCTACGTTGCGGATCCCGATAACGGCACGCCCGCGATTTACGTCTTCGCACCGGGCGCCGCGAGTGCGGCCGCCGCGACACGTAAAATCGTTGGAGCCAGCACCCAACTGAAATTCCCGACCGACATTAAAGTCGATTCGAACGGGACTCTCTACGTCGCCGACTCGGGCGCGGACGCGATCCTCATCTTCGCACCGAACGCCAACGGGAACGTTGCGCCGACCGTCACCCTGCCGTTCAAAGCCGGGACGCCGATCGGGCTCTCGCTATCCCCCTAGAAGATCTGCGGTCGCGCGCCGCGCTCGACCGTTTCGTGTCGCTCACGCGACTCTTGACGATTCCAACGCCGGCGGCCAAAGCACGAGCCCTCGCCGGGGACGTGCTGGCCGCCGGTTCGTTCGTTCGGGCCACGGCGCTGGTCATGGCCGACGAAGGCGTGGTCGAGGCATCGGCCCCCGAAGGAACCGGCGGGTTTGCGCTCCGCGTGAAGACGCCGGAGGTCGCGCGTCTTTTCTTACACGCACTCCAGCGCTTTGCCGTGGATGGGTGTTTTTTTGTGCCCCGAGCCCAGACGCGCGCGCTGGCGGGCGTGACCGTACGCCCCGTCGATCACGGCGTGCTCGCGATTCCGCTCGAATACCAAGGCGTCGCACGCGGCGCGCTCGTTCTCGAAGTCGACGAGTGTCCGATGCCCGAGGAGTTGCGATACCTGCGCGCTTATGCGGAGATCGCGGGATCGATCGTCGCCCACGAAGAGACGATAACGGCGGCGAAGCGCGAAGCGCGGCAGAGCGATCTACTCGCGCTGATCAACGAACGCACGCGAAAGTCGCTCGACCGCGATGCGATCCTGCGCGTCGTCGTCGAAGACGTTCGGAAGGCGTTCGATGCGGCACGCTGCATCGTGGTGGAGCGCAATCGTCTCCGCCGCGACCTTGCGACGATCGTGGCGCTCGCCGAGAATCGCGCGATCGAACAATCGATTCCAGATATCGTTCCGCTGCAGGGGACGTGGTTCGAACGCGTCTTCGCGGGCTCCGTCATCGTGCGGCCTAGGGTAGGCGATGCCGCCAACGATGCGGGCCTCGTGGAGTACGGCGTGAAATCGGCGCTCATCGTGCCGTTTCTCATCGACGGCAAGGTCGAGAGTGCGATGGCGCTGCATTTCGCGCACCCGCGAGCGTTCGACGACGTGGACTTGATGATGCTGCGGTCCGTCGCATTTCACGTGGGGCTCGCGCTTGCCAACGTGCGTCTCTTTCAAAGCGAACGGCAGCGCCGCTCGCGCGCCGAAGCCCTCGAGCGCGTGGTCCGCACGCTTCGCGACGCGCGCGAGATCGAAGAAACCCTCGTCGTATTTGCGGCCAGCGCCTCGCACGAAGCGCGCCTGTCGTGCGCGCTCTATGCGTTCGAAGGCGAGGAAGCGGTTCTGCGCGTAGCGCGCGCGGCGGGCGACGCGGCGTTTTCGTGCGCGCAGCGTATCGAGGCCTCGCAGTTCGAAGCGCTGCAATCGCAAGACGTACTAGGGGCGCCGGATCTGCCCGAGGCGCCCCGGTTAGCGCTTTTCGGAGCCGGCGACGGCACGGCCGTCGCGCTGCGAGTCGATGGCGAGCTTTGGGGGTTCGCGGCGTTCTTTAGGCCGTCCGGCGAGATCGATTGGGACGACGCCGAGCAACGCGGCTTCGTGCGAACGTTAGTGGCCCATCTCGAACTCTCGCTCGCCACCGCGATCGCGTTCGGACATATCGCGCGTTTGGCGCGCGCGCTCGCGGAGTCGAGCGAGTTCAAGGACGATCTTATGGCGATGCTGGCGCACGATTTTAGAGGCCCGCTGACCGTCATAGCCGGCTACTGCGAATTGCTGCTCGAAACGTCGAGTTCCGAGGGCCGCACCGAAGTGGAGGCCATTTTCTCGCAGACGCAACGCCTGGTGCGGCTCTCCGAAGATGCCGTGGCACTCGCGCAAACGCAGGCGGCGGGATTCTCACTCAATCGTACGGTCGTCGACCTGCGCGAGTTCGTTGGGGCGAGCGTTGCTTCGCACGATCCTGCGGGCAAACGCCTGCGCTTGCTAGCCCCCGACGAGCGCATCGCAATCTCGTTGGACACGCAGCGCTTCGGACACGTGCTCGACAACGTGCTGATGAACGCCCTCAAATACTCGGGCAGCGAGGTGAGCGTGAATTTGAGTGCCGGGCCGGCCGGTGCGTGCATCGAGGTCCGCGACCGGGGTATCGGCATTCCGCCGGGCGAACTCTCGGCGGTCTTCACCCGCTTCGGCCGGGCGAGCAACGCCCGTCGGAAGGGCATCGCGGGCTCGGGTGTTGGATTGTACGTCGCGCGCAAGATCGTCGAAGTCCACGGCGGTGCGATCGATGTCAGCTCGGTTGAAGATCAAGGAAGTACCTTTTCGATCACCCTACCCTTTGCGACTTAGGTCACAACCGCCGTGCGCCGGCGCTAAACGGTGCAACTCGGAAGCTCGGAGAACGTTACTACACACGTATGGCATTCCTAAAATCGCTCTTTGACGGAAATGAGCGAGAGATCGCCCGCCTGCGGCGGACCGTCGAAAAAGTCAACGCGCTAGAGAGCCAAGTTCACGCGCTCTCGGACGAGGGGCTCCGGGGTAAGACGCCGGAGTTTCGCGACCGTTTGGCGGCGGGCGAACTGCTCGAGACGATGCTTCCCGAGGTCTTCGCCGTCGTGCGCGAGGCCGGTATCCGCGTGCTTGGGATGCGCCACTTCGACGTGCAGATCATGGGCGGCCAAGTACTCTTCGAAGGCCGCATCGCCGAGATGAAGACCGGCGAAGGCAAAACGCTCGTTGCGACGTTGCCGGTTTACGCACGCGCGCTCGAGGGGCGCGGCGTGCACGTCGTTACTGTGAACGACTACCTGGCCAGGCGCGACGCCGAATGGATGGGAGCGCTCTACGAGTTCTTAGGCCTGACCGTCGGTATCATCCAGCACGACTTGGAGCCCACGTTGCGGCGCGCCGCCTACGAGTGCGACGTAACGTATATCACGAACAACGAAGTGGGCTTCGACTACTTGCGCGACAACATGGCGTGGAAGCTCGAAGACATGGTCCAACGCAATTTGTACTACGCGCTCGTCGACGAAGTCGACTCGATCCTCATCGACGAGGCGCGCACGCCGCTCATCATCAGCGGACAGGGTCAAGAACCGACGGAGCTCTACGAGAACTTCGCAAAGATCGTTCCGCGGCTAAAAAAGGACGACGATTTCACCGTCGATGAGAAAGCGCACGCGGTACCGATTACCGAAGCCGGCGTAGCGAAAGTCGAAAAGATGCTCGGCGTCGGTAATCTGTACGATCAGCGCAACATCGAACTCGCGCATCAACTCAACGCCGCGCTCAAAGCGTGGAATCTCTTTCACCGCGATCAGCAATACATCGTCAAAGACGGCGAGATCATCATCGTCGACGAGTTTACGGGGCGGTTGATGTACGGCCGGCGGTACTCCGACGGCATCCATCAGGCGATCGAGGCCAAAGAAGGCATCAAGGTTCGCAGCGAAGACCAAACGCTCGCGACCATCACTTTTCAGAATTACTTCCGCTTGTACGATAAGCTCGCGGGCATGACCGGCACGGCTAAGACCGAGGAACGCGAGTTTCGCGACATCTACGGCCTCGACGTCGTCGTGGTTCCGACCAACATGCCGATCCGGCGTGCCGACCAAGGCGACATCGTCTACAAAACGGAGCAGAAGAAGTTCGAGGCCGTCGTCGGCGAGATCATCGCCGAGCATCGCAAGGGGCGCCCGGTTCTCGTCGGTACGCGCTCGATTGAAAAATCGGAGCTGCTCGCGGCGATGCTGCGCCGTCAAGGCGTCGAGTGCAACGTGCTCAACGCGAAGTATCACGAACAAGAAGCGCAGATCATCAAGGACGCCGGGCAGCCCGGGCAGGTGACGATCGCGACCAACATGGCCGGCCGCGGCACCGACATCAAGTTAGGCGAAGGCGTAGCCAACGTCGGCGGCCTCGCGATCATCGGCACCGAGCGGCACGAATCGCGCCGTATCGACAATCAACTGCGCGGCCGCGCGGGCCGGCAGGGCGACCTGGGCTCGACCCGCTTTTACGTGTCTCTCGAGGACGAAGTGATGCGGCTCTTCGGCGGCGAGCGCATGAACTCGATCATGGATCGCGTCGGCTTCAGCGACGAGACGCCGATCGAATCGAAGATGATCTCGGGATCGCTCGAGCGCGCGCAGAGCAAGGTCGAGAACCACAACTACGAGATCCGCAAACACGTCCTCGAGTACGACGACGTGATGAACAAACAGCGCGAAGTGATCTACGGCGACCGCCGGGCGATTCTCGACGGTACGTTCGACTCGCGCGGATTCATGCTGCAGACCCTGGAGCAGAAAGTCGATTACGCGATCGACCAGAACGCGCCGGAGAACGCGCATCCCAGCGAGTGGAACCTCGAAGAGATCCTCAACGAGGTCGAACTGATCTTTCCGATTAAGGCGATGGTTACGCTAGCCGATCTCGAGACGAAGGATCGCGAAGAGATCCGCAAGTTCTTGCAAGCCAAAGCGCTTGAGGCGTACGAAGCCAAGGAACGCGAAGTCACACCCGAGATCATGCGCGTGGTGGAGAAGGCGTATCTGCTGTTGCCGATCATCGATCGCATGTGGGTCGATCACCTCTACGTGATGGATCACTTGAAGACCGGTATCGGTCTGCGCGGCTACGGTCAAATCGACCCGCGCGTCGAGTACGAAAAAGAAGCGTACGAGATATTCGAAGACCTCAAGAGCAATATCGCCGACGAAGCGATCAAGGGCGCGTACCGCGTCGTGATCGAACACGAACCGTCGCAAGAGCAGCTCGGCCAAACCGCGCCGGTCCCGCAGCACCCGCCGCAAGTGCCGGCCTTTCCGCAGATTCCGACCGGCGAGATGCTGCCGCAAGCCGCCGAGGCGCTCTTGGGCCCGATGCCGGCGAAGCAGCGCGCCGTTCACACCAATCGCGACGGCGAAGAACCCGCCAAACCCAAGCAGCGCGAAGAGCCGAAAGTCGGGCGAAACGACCTCTGCCCCTGCGGCAGCGGCAAGAAGTACAAAAAATGCCACGGAGC
>DATBTN010000031.1 GCA_036559195.1 Candidatus Baltobacteraceae bacterium | reverse complement strand
CTAAAGCGATCTGTCAAGACTTGACCGTGGTGGTAGAGTTGGAACATCGACTGCGCATGGCGCGCACCGCATTATAGGTGCTGGACCAACGTGAACACCTAGGGAGCATCAGCTCCGGATACGACGGCGTGGCTTGGGTCTAATAACCTGCCACACCTGCGCCCGGGCCGCACCCACCTGCGAGAAAGCAGGTTCAAAACCTCGTGCGGCAGACGCTACGTGCGGTTGATGAAAACCGGCCCGAAAAGGCCGGTTTTGCTTTGTGCCGGGGTTCGGCGCGGCCTACGCCCGGAGCGCCTCGTCGATCGCCTCGTCCTCGCCGAGCAGCGCGCCGGCCGCCATGTGGGCGCGCAGCTCGTCCGCGCCGAGCGTACCGAGCAGCGCCTCGACGATCCGGTCGTAGAGCCGCTTTTCGGTCATCTGGCGCACTTCGTCGATGGCTAGGAATCGTGCGTCGGTAAAACCGAGCAGACGCGCCGCGCGTTCGGCATCGCCTCGGGCCTGCGCGACGCCCGCGAGGTGCTGAATGCAGATCGGCACGTCGAGCAGATCTTGGATCTCCTGGCAGATTCCAATCGCTTCGCGTGCGGCGTCACGAGCCTCATCGACGGCGCCGATCCAGAGATGATACGCTGCCGCATTGACGAGATGCACCACGAGATTGGATCGAAAGCGCCGCCGCCGGCAGATCGCAATCGATTCGTTGGCGTGCGCGAGCGCCGCGCCAACGTCGCCGAAGCGAAATTCTTGTTCGGCGAGCCACGATTGCGTACGCGCCGCGCCGCGATCGTCGCCGGCGGCCCGATACAGCGCGGTTGCCTCGCGCAGGCATTGACGTTTTGCCTCCAAGTCGCTCAAGCAGTAGCTCTCAGCCGCGAGCGCGCGCGCGATCAGCCGCCGATCTTTTGTCCGTCGCGCGAGTTCGAGACCTTCCTCAAAAAGCGGCGTTGCTTCGGTAATGCGCTCCACAAATGCATAGTAGAGTCCTACCTGCACGGTCGCGCGCGCGATGTCGAGCGTCGTGCCGCACTCGCGAAAAATAGCTAAGGCCTGTTGGGCGAGTTCCAGTCGCTGCGAGAAGCCCATGCCGATGGCGTCGGAGATCGCCGACATGCCGCCGAGCAGTCGCGCGCGCAACGCGGGATCGCCGGATTCGCCCAGCGCGCCATGGGCGACGACGAGCCAGCGCCAGAGTTCGGCGGGCCGGGAGATCTCCGAAAAGACTTCGATTAGCAGCGCGATCAACTCGGCGCCGAGTTCGGGATCGGTCTTATCCGTGAGATACCAATCCAATGCGAGGCGAAAGTTGTCGGTTTCGGCAGCCAAGGGAGCGATCCACGTTCCCATGGGCGTGACATTTAACGACGGTTCGGCTTCGCGCAGCAGCGCGAGATAATACGCCGCGTGCTTTCCGCGCAGATGTTCGCGTTCGCCGCTCTCACCGAGTTTTTCGCTCGCATACTGGCGCGTCGATTCGAGCAGGCGGTACCGCTGCTCGCCGTCGGCCAATTCGGCGACGACCATCGATTTGTCGACGAGAGCGCCGAGCAGATCCAACACGTCCCACGATTCGATCGCGTCGTCGCTGCAGATCTCGCCGGCCGCTTCGAGCGTCCAGCCCCCGGCAAAAACGGCCACGCGCCGGAATACGGCCTTTTCGGCATCGCCCAGAAGGTCGTAACTCCAGTCGATGAGCGCGCGCATCGTTTGCTGGCGCGGAAGTGCCGTTCGGCTCCCGCCGGTCAAGAGGCGAAAGCGCTCGTCGAGTTTCGCTGCCAGCTGTTCGATCGAAAGAACCTTCAGGCGCGTTGCGGCCAGTTCGATCGCGAGCGCGATACCGTCGAGCCGGCGGCAGACATCGGCGACGACGGTCGCGTTGCGATCGGTGAGTTCGAATCGCGTGTTCGCCGCCGCAGCGCGTTCGGCAAAGAGCGCCACGGCCGCGTAGGCGCGCGCTTCTTCGGCGCCGATGCCGGCAACGGGCGGCGGGAGCGAGAGCGACGCCACGCGGTGAACGGTCTCGCCGCTTATACCGAGCCCTTCGCGCGAGGTCGCCAGCAGCTGCACCTTCGGACAACCGCGAATCAGCGCGTCGGCGATCGCGGCCGCTTCGGCGACGACGTGCTCGCAATTGTCGAATATCAACAGCGCCGCTTTGTTGCGCAGCGCGCTCACGATGACGTCGGTCAGCGATTTGCCGGGCTGATCGGTGATTCCAAAGATCGCGCCGACGGTGTTGGGAATCAGCGTCGCATCCACGAGCGGAGCGAACTCCACGTACCACACGCCGTCGGCGTAACGGTCGAGCAGATCGGCGCCGGTCTGCAGCGCGAGCCGCGTCTTTCCCACACCGCCGGTTCCAACCAACGTGAGCAGCCGCGTTCGTCCCATGTGTCGCGCGATCTCCGCGGCATCGGTTTCGCGTCCGACGAAACTCGTGACTTGCAGCGGCAGATTGTTCGGCAGCGATTCGAGCGATTTGAGCGCGAAAAATTGCTGCTGGAGATCGGGTGCGACGAGTTGATAGACCTGTTCGGGTTGCGTGAGATCTTTCAGGCGATGCGCGCCGAGATCGCGCAGCGACGCTTGCGGCGGCAATTCGTCCTGCACGAGGTCGGCCGCCGCGCCCGAGACCAGCACCTGGCCGCCGTAGCCGACGGCGAGCAGCCGGGCGACGCGGTTGACCGTGGGGCCGAAGTAATCGCCGTCGCGCTCGTCGGCATGGCCGACGTGGATCGACATACGAACTTTGAGCGAATCGACCGCCGAGAAGTCCTCGGCGGCCAGCGCGCGCTGCGCTTCCAACGCGGCACCGATCGCATCGCGAACGGTCGGAAAGGCCGCGCAAAACGCATCGCCGATCGTTTTGAAGACGTATCCGCTGTGAGATTCGATCGCGCCGCGCAGCAATGCGTCGTGGAGTTTGACCGCGGCCGCCGTCGCATCGCGATAGCGCTCCCAGCGTTGCGTGCTGCCTTCGATGTCGGTAAACAGGAACGCCACGGTCCCCGACGGGATCGGTGCGGCGTCGGCGGGACGGGCACTCTGCGGCACCTGGACCTCCTGCTTAACCCTCGAGCAGAGCGAAGGTCGCTGCGAGCGACTCGATCGTTGCAGAGCCGGTTTCGGTCTCCACCGCGAGAAACCCACGAAACGCGCCCAGCCGGGCCGTGGTCGAGGCCGCCGTCGCGCTATCGCTTCCGGCGTACCAAACGAGTACGCTTCGGGCCAGCACGCCCGCGAGATCGTCCGAGGGGTCGAACTCCGAAAAATCCGGCCCCAAGCGCAGCCACGCCGAGTCGGCTTCTTTGGATACGCGGCGCATGTCGTGCGAACTCGCAGCGAACGTTGCCCGGCGATTGCGTACGGCAAGCGTAACGTTGCGGCCCTTGGCAAGCGACGTAGCCATCCCGATGCGTTCGAGGGCGCTCGTCCAGGAAGTCGCGGTCTCGGTTTCGAGTTGCGATGCGAGCAGCGGCGCGCCGAGTGCCAGTGCGAGATCGAGCGTTGCGGTCATCGGCGCTTCGCCGGCGGCAAAGAAGCCGTCGTCGCGTACGGCCGCGACGGTCAATCCGAGGTCGGCGCACATCTTCTTGACTTGGGCGAGGTAGTCGCCGTCGATTCGCGGAAAGTGCGCAACGTCAAAAACGACGCCGTCGGCTCCGAGCTCGCGCGCGCACAGGTCGATCCATTCGAGTTGTGTGAGATCGCCGCTGCGAAGTTGTCGATCGAATGCCGTGCTCGAGCAGGCCAGCTTCATATGGCGCGACCGTTTCGACCGCTTAAGGGAAGGCCCTGCGCTCATGAAAATCGCCGTTGGAGCCGATCACGCCGGCTTCGAATGCAAAGATCGCGTCGCGCAGATGTTGCGCGATGCCGGCCACACCGTCACCGACTTCGGCACCCACGATGCCACGCCGGTCGACTACCCGCAATATGGGTACGCCGTCGGCGAAGCGGTCGCGTCGGGACAGGCCGAGCGCGGAATCGTGGTCTGCGGTTCGAGTTTGGGCATCTCGATTGCGGCCAACAAAGTGCCCGGCGTGCGTTGCGCGGCCGCCTTCGAACCGCTCGCTGCCGAACTTTCACGCCGGCATAACGACGCCAACGTGCTCGCACTCTCGGAGCGCCTCACGGGCTGGGAAATGATCGAACGGCTCGTCGAGGTTTTTCTCGCCACGCCGTTCGACGGCGGCCGCCACGCGCATCGCGTGGAACAACTCTTCGAATATACCGACGCGCAGAAGGCCCGTACGCTAAAAGCGATCGAGGCCGGCGCCGTAACGGGAGCGCAGACGCCCGCAGCCGACCTGCAAGGCAGCGCGACGTGACGGGGCAGCAGCGCTGGGTCATGATCGTCGTCTTCGCCGGTTCGATTTTGCTCGGTCTCTACGACGTCGTCATCGCGCTCTGGGGACACGGGGGCAACGTCGCCTTCGCTTGGATTTGGGCCGTCGTCATGGCGATCATCGCCGTGATGTCGGGCCGCATCGTCTTTCGCGGACGTCCGTAAGGAAGTACACATGAATATTTTAGAGCTGACCTCGCTCCAGGCGGAAGACGCGCAAGTGTTTGCGGCGATCCAGGACGAGGATAAGCGTCAGCGCGACAACCTCGAACTCATCGCCTCGGAAAACTACGCGAGCAAAGCGGTCCGCGAAGCGATGGGCTGCGTGATGACCAATAAATACGCCGAAGGCTATCCGGGAAAGCGCTACTACGGCGGCTGCGAGTACGTCGACGTCGCGGAGACGCTCGCGATCGAGCGCTTGAAGTCGCTCTTCGGTGCCGATCATGCCAACGTGCAAGCGCACGCCGGCGCCCAGGCAAACATGGCGGTCTTCATGGCGCATCTCCAGCCGGGAGATACCGTGCTCGGGATGTCGCTCGCGCACGGCGGTCATCTCACGCACGGAACGAAGGTGAGCTTTAGCGGAAAACTCTACAACGCGATCGCTTACGGCGTGCGCAAAGACGACGAGCTGATCGATTTCGACGAAGTACGCTCGCTCGCGCGCGAACACAAGCCCAAGATGATCATCGCGGGTGCGAGTGCGTATCCGCGCACCATGGAGTACGCGCCGTTTCGCGAGATCGCCGACGAGGTCGGCGCGACGTTTCTGGTCGATATGGCGCACATCGCGGGTCTGGTTGCCGTCGGGCTGCACCCCTCTCCGGTAGCGCTCGCCGATTTCGTGACCTCGACGACCCACAAAACGCTGCGCGGTCCGCGCGGCGGGCTGATCCTCTGCACCGAAAAATGGGCGCAGGCGATCGACAAGTCGATCTTCCCCGGCATCCAAGGCGGCCCGTTCATGCACACGATCGCCGCCAAGGCCGTCGCCTTCGGCGAAGCGCTGCGCCCCGATTTCAAAACCTATCAAGAACGCGTCGTCGCGAACGCCAAAGCGATGGCCGACGAGTTTACCGCGAACGGTCTGCGGCTGGTCGGCGGCGGGACCGACACGCACTTGATGCTGGTGGATCTGTCGGTCAAGGGGCTCACCGGTAAGGACGCCGAGAAGTATCTCGACGAGATCGGCATCACGGTCAACAAGAACGCGATCCCGTACGACAAGCAAAAACCGTTCGTGGCCAGCGGCATCCGCATCGGCACGCCCGCGATCACGACCCGCGGATTCGGAGTCGAGGATTGCCGCGAAGTCGCAAAGATCATCTGCGCCGGCCTCGACGACATCGCCGCCCGCGCAAAGATCGACTCCCTGCGCGGCCGCGTGCGCGAACTAACGGCTCGCTTCGACGTGCCTTAAGGCCGTATGTCGCAAATCGCGTCGTCGCTGCACGTCGTCGACCATCCGGCGGTTGCCGACCGGCTCGCGCGCTTGCGCGATCGGGATACGCCGACCCCGGTCTTTCGAAAATTGCTCGAAGAGCTGGGCGTTTTTCTCGCCTATGAGGCGACGCGGCGGCTGCCGTTGCGCGACGAGCGCGTCGTAACGCCGGTCGCGCAAACGACGGCGCAGCGCATCGCCACGCGTCCGGTCGTCGCACCGATCCTGCGCGCGGGCCTCGGGCTGCTTCCGGGATTTCTCGCAGTGATCGACGATGCGGTCGTCGCGCACCTCGGCTTCTATCGCGATCCGAGTTCGCTGCAGCCGGTGCCCTATTATGCGAACGTGCCCGACGATCTCTCGGAGCGTCACGTCTTCGTGCTCGATCCGATGCTCGCGACCGGCAACTCCGGCGCCGCAGCGCTCGACGCGCTGGCGACACGCGGAGCGCGGCACCTGACGTTCGTGAGCGTACTCGCCGCGCCCGAGGGCATCGCTCGCATCGCCGCCGCGCATCCGGACGTTCGCGTCGTTACCGGCGCGCTCGACGAGCGGCTCAACGATCACGGCTACATCTTGCCCGGCCTCGGCGATGCCGGCGACCGGATGTTCGGGAGCACGAGTTCGGTTCCGGTCTCCGTGCGCCCCAGGCAGTAGTCGCCTAGCCGGATAAGACTAGAGATCATGCGCCCAGGCTGGGATGAATACTTCATGCAGATCGCTCGCACCGTCGCGACGCGAGCGACGTGCCCCCGCGCGTCGGTCGGCGCGGTGCTCGTGCGCGACCATCGCATTCTGACGACCGGCTACAACGGTGCGCCGCGCGGCGTCGCGCATTGCGCCGAGGTCGGCTGCACGCTCGCGAGCGAGCATTGCGTGCGCGCCACGCACGCCGAGGCCAACGCCGTCGTCCAAGCGGCATTGCACGGGATCACCCTCGCGAACTCGATCGCCTACTGCACGCACCAGCCGTGCGTGAATTGCTCGAAGCTGCTCATTAGCGCCGGCGTCGTGAAGATCGTCTACGAAGCCGCCTACATCGATCCGATCGCGCAGGAACTCCTCGCCGAAGCGGGCGTCGCGCTCGCGCAGTTCGCGGCGCTCGAGGGCAGCCGCGTATGAACGAGGTCGTCTACCTCTATATCGCGGCGTTCGTCATCGCGCTCGCGGCGACGACCTTCGCAACCCCGCTCATCTGCCGGCTCGCGACGCACCTGGGCGTCATCGATCGATTGGGTGAGGAACGGCGCGTGCACGAGAAAGAAACCCCGCGTATCGGCGGCGTCGCCGTCTTCTTCGGATTTGCATTCGCACTCTTTGCCGTTCTGGGCGTCGCGCTCGCGCACGTCCACGGCTTCTTTCCGCCCGATCCGACCGAGTCGCTGCAAGATCAGCTTCACGACCAGCTCGCGTCGGTTCACAACTTGGTCGGGCTGCTCTTCGGGAGCATGCTGATTCTCGGGGTCGGCCTTTGGGACGACATCATGCAGATGCGTCCGCGCAATAAATTTCTCGCGCAGATCGTCGTAGCGCTCGTCTCGATGATTTACGGTTTCTTGATTCCCGGTATCGAGAATCCGTTCACGCATCAATACGTGAACTTTCCGGTGTGGGTCGGCGTGCCGCTCACGCTGCTATGGTACGTCGGTATGATGAACGCGATCAATTTCATCGACGGGCTCGACGGCCTGCTCGCGGGCGTGACCGCGATCTCCGGCATCTTTCTGTTCGCGATTGCCATCCTGCACGCGAACCCCGTCGTCGCGCTGGTCGTGATCGCGCTAGCTGGAGCGGCGTTGGGATTCTTGCCGTACAACTTCAATCCGGCGCGCATCTTTCTGGGCGACGCCGGTTCGCTCTTTATCGGCTACGTTTTTGCGACGGTCTCGATCATCGGCGCGAGCAAGAGCGTCATCGCCGTGGGGCTCATCGTCCCGTTGGTCGTCTTGGCTTTGCCGATTCTCGATACGGCCGCCGCGATCTACCGGCGCGCGCGTTCGGGCAAACGCATCACCGAGGCCGATCGCGGACACTTTCACCATCAGTTGATCTTCCGCTACGGCCTCAACGTGCGCCAGGCGGTCTTGCTCATCTACGCGGTGTGCTTCGTCCTCGGAGCCGCCGCGCTGTTGCTCTCCACGGGGTTTAACCCGCTGCTAAAAGTTGCGAGACTGTGACCGAGAGACTCAAGGTTATGACCGTGTTCGGCACGCGTCCCGATACGATCAAAATGGCACCCGTCGTGCACGCGCTTGCGAATAACTCCCGCGTCGACTCGATCGTGTGCGTGACGGCGCAGCATCGGCAGATGTTGGACGATCTCTTGCGGCTTTTCGAGATCGAGCCGCGTTACGATCTCAACATCATGACGCCCGATCAAACGCTCACCGAGATCACCACGCGCGTGCTCGGCGGCATGGAGCGCATTCTAACCGAGGCTTGCCCGGACGTCGTGCTGGTGCACGGCGATACGGCTACAAGCACCTCGGCCGCACTCGCCGCGTTTTACGCGCGCATCCCGGTGGGACACGTTGAAGCGGGCCTGCGCACCAACGACCGCTGGTCGCCGTACCCCGAAGAGATGAATCGCCGGCTCACGGGAACGATCGCGTCGTATCACTTCGCGCCCACGCCGCTGGCGCGCGAGCATCTACTGCGCGAGCACACCGCTGCAAACGACGTCATCGTTACCGGGAATACGGTGATCGACGCATTCCTCACGACGGCGCGGCGCACGGATTTGGCGCTTCCGCCGGGTGCCGAACACCTCGATCCGGCGCGGCCGCTGGTGCTGGTCACGGCTCACCGGCGCGAGAATCATCCGCACATGCGCGAGATGTGCCTGGCGATGCGGGCCATCGCCGAGCTGCCGATGCGGCCGCAGATCCTCTGGCCGGTTCACCCCTCGCCGCACGTACGGCCGGTCGCCCACGAAATTCTGGGCGACGTTCCCGGCGTCGTCTTAACCGACCCGATCGACTACGCGGCGATGGTCGCAGCGGTGCGCGCCTGCACCTTCGTACTCACCGATTCGGGCGGTCTGCAAGAAGAGGCACCATGTCTGGGCAAGCCGGTTTTGGTTATGCGCGAGGAAACCGAGCGCCCCGAGGGGCTGGAGGCCGGGACGCTGGAGCTCGTAGGCCACCGCCGCGATCGCATCGTCGAAGCGGCCGTCCGCTTGCTGACCTCGCCTGCGGAGTACGAACGGATGGCGCGCGCCAGCAATCCCTACGGCGACGGCCAGGCCTCCGAGCGGATCGTTTCGTGGCTGCTGGCGCGGCTGCGCGGGGGCGTCTATCCCCGGCCGTTCGAGACCGGCGAGGCGGCGTGAACTCGGCCCTCCCGCTGATCGGCGCCGGGGCAACGTTCGCGGGATCGGCGGTGGCGGGGTTGCTCGCGGGTATTTGGATGAGCCGGGTCACCGGTTCGGAGTTGTGGGTACTCGGTGGGCTCTTCGCCGGGCTCTCGATCGGCGGCTTTGCGGCCTATCGACTCGTCGTTCGGTCCCTTTGAGAACGGCGTGGATCCGAGAAATCCGCAGCAGGATTCGCCCCTAGCCCGCCGTACCTACACCCCCGCCGAAGCGGCGGCCGATCTTGCGAACTATCGCAGGTTCAAGAGGTGGGTAAGTCTCGGAACGCTGCTCGTCGTCGTCCTCGTCGCCCCGCTCCTCGCGTACCGGTCCCCCAGCCTCGCCCTCGCCCTTGCGGCCGGAGGGGTCTGCGGCATCGCCAACGCGCTGCTGGTGATGTACGGCAACGAGCGACTGGTCGAGCGCCGGCTCGTGGGAATGCACGTCATAAGTAGTTTGCTGCGCATCGGGCTCTTCGGTATAGTTCCGGTGTTGTTGACGCTTCGGAGCGGCTCGTTATGGAGCCTGGGGCTCTACTTCGCCGGGTTTTTTATTCCACTCGCGCTCTACGGTCTGGCCGTCGGCCTCACGTACGCGCGAAAATAGCCCGTATAGGGAAAAATGCACGAGAAGATAGGCGAACATTTTACGTGGCAGTGGCCGATCCTCGGATCGGTGCATGCCGATACGATCATGACGACGTGGCTCGTCATGCTCGTTTCGCTCGTCTTTTTCGCATGGATCGGCGCGAGCTACCGCTCGGCCAAGATCAACAAGCGTCAGGCGATCTTCGAAGGCGTCATCAATTACATTGCGGATCTTACGACCGGCGTGCTCGGCGAGCGCGGCGAGCCGTTCGTCCCGTTCTTTATCGCGCTCTTCATCTTTATTTTTCTGCTCAACCAGTTCGGCATCGTGCCCTTTAAGGCGTTCGGATTGCCGTTTGGCGGCTCGCCGACGGCCGATCTGAATACGGTCGTGCCCTACGCGCTGGTCGTCTTCTTCATGATTCAGATCGTCGCGTTTCGCAAGAAGGGCGTCGGCTATCTCAAGCATTTGCTGCAGCCGTTCCCGGTGCTGCTGCCGCTCAATATCATCGACGAAATTCTGCGGCCGATCACGCTTGCGGCTCGGCTGTTCTTCAACATCTTCGTCGGCGAACTGCTCTTCATCATCGTGGCCTCGATCATCGAAGCGAAGATTCGCATCGGCTTCTTCGATCTCTCGATCGCGGTCTCGATCGTGCCGTTCTTTATCCAGTTCTTCAACTTCTTCGTCGGAACGATCCAAGCGTTTGTTTTCACCCTGTTGGCGATCGTCTATCTCTCCCTCGCGATCGCCGAAGAACACTAGCCCTTTAGAAAGGTACGTCCTTGAATCCTGAAGCGTTAATCGCAGCGGCCGCCCTCCTCGCCTTCGGTATCATCATCTCGGGCGTCGCGTTCGGCTCCGCCGTCGGCGACGGCAACGTCGCCTCCAAGGCGGTCGAAGCCATCGCGCGTCAACCCGAGGCCCGCTCGAACATCTTCACGTTCATGTTCCTCGGCGTCGGCGTGTTGGAAGCCGTGCCGTTCATCGCGATCGCATTGGCGTTCTATATCTTGCTGGTCGTCGCCAAGGTTCCGCAGATCATCACGGCGCTGGTCAAATAAGAGGCACGCCGCACTCTCATGTTCCTTTCGCTCGATAAGACGCTCATCGTCCAACTGATCAATTTCGCGATTTTCTTCGCGATTTTGAACGTGATCTTTTTGCGTCCCGTCGGTAAAGCGATTCGCGAGCGCCGGGAGTATATCAACAGCCTGACCAACGACTACGATCGTTACCAGGCTGAGGCGGCCTCGTTGCGGGCCCAGGCGGAGAGCGTGCGCGGCGCGGCGCGACGCGAAGCCGAGGCGCTGCTCGCAAAGACCCGCGCGCAGACCTCCAACGAGACCGCGGAGATTGCGGTCCGGTACGCGCAGCAGGCGACGCAGGCGGTCGAATCGGCGCACGAAGTCGTTGCCGGCGAGCTCGCGAACGCGCGCGCCAACGACGAACGAACGATCCGCGAACTCGCGGACCTGCTGGTCGATCGTGCCGTCGCGGAGGTTCGTTCGTGAACTACGAAAGCATCGCGCTTCTCAGCCAAGTCGTATCGGCGTTTCTCTTTATTGCGGCGCTCGTCTTCATCTGGGTGAAGTATCTTCAGCCGGCGGTGCTCGCGGCCCAGGAGAGCCACAACCGCCAGATCGCCGAGGCCGAGCGCCATCGCGACGAAGCCAAGGCCACGCTCGATGCGCTCCAGGGCGAGATCGTCGCGGCGCAGAGCGATTCAAGCGCGATCGGCGCTCGCGCTCGCACGCAGGCGCAGCGCGAACGCGAGGCCGCTTTGACCGAAGCGCGCGCGTCGGGCGAGCGTGCGGTGCGCAACGCTGCTGGCGAGTTGGATCGCAGCCGCGAAGCCGCGCGCAAACAGCTGCGCGAAGAACTTCTTGAAAAAGCTCTCGGCGTGGCGCGCAGCGATGCCGCAGCCCGCGTAAACCGTGCGGTCGACACCGGGCTCGTTACCGCTTTCATCAATCATCTCGAACGTGGTGCTCGAAACTAATGGCCAACGAAACGCTCGCACGCCGCTACGCGCTCGCCGTCTTCCAACTCGCGCAAGAGGCGCAGGCAGTCGACGGCGTCGGAAAGGACTTGCGGACGATCGCCGACGGCATCTTTGCCGATCCGGCTACCAAAGAGTTCGTACTTTCGCCGGTCGTCGATCGCAAGGGCAAGGAGCAGGTACTCGCGTCGGCGTTTTCAGGCAAGGCGCACGAAATCGCGCTGCACGCGCTCCTACTCTTGGTGCGCAAACGCCGCGAAGCGCTCTTGCGAGAAATCGTCGAGCAATACGCCGTGCTGGAGCTGCAGGCACGCGGCCTCGAGCCGTTGACGGTAACCGCCGCGCACGAACTTTCGAGCGAAGAACTGCGCGCGCTGGTCGAACGCCTGGAAAAGATTTACGATAAAAAGTTCGACGTCACCCAGCGCGTCGCGCCCGACCTCATCGGCGGCGTGCGCATAACGATGGGCGACCGCCGCGTCGACGGCTCGGTCGCCGGCCGCCTAGAAGAACTCACCCGAACCCTATTCGCCCAAAACTAACGATGAAACAAACAATAATGAGATCGATCATCCACGGGCGCCCACGGGGAACGTCCAAATCAGCAACACATTCAGGCGCCCAAGCCCCCGTTCGGGGGCCCCAGCTCGGCTGGGGGGCGCGGAGCTTAGAGCGGAGCGCCTTTCAAAATGATTAATGCAGACGAGATTGCCGGGATCCTTAAGCAGCAGATCGCGAGTTTCAGCTCCGAGGTCCAGGAGGATCAGGTTGGGACCGTGATCGAGGTTGGGGCGAATCTCGCGCGGATCTACGGGTTGCAAGGCGTGCGTTCGTCGGAACTCGTGGAGTTTCCGAACGGTCTTCAGGGCGTCGCGCTCAATCTCGAAGAGGACAACGTCGGCGTCGTGATCATGGGACCCGACAACGAGATTAAGGAAGGCGATAAAGTTCGCCGCACGGGCCGCATCGCGTCGGTGCCGGTGGGCGAGGCGCTGCTCGGCCGCGTCGTCGATCCGCTCGGCGCGCCGATCGACGGCAAGGGCCCGATCGCGACCAAAAAATATCGCACCATCGAGAACGTGGCTCCCTCGGTCGTCGAGCGGCAAGGGGTCAAGCAATCGTTGCCAACCGGCATCCGCGCCATCGACGCGCTGATTCCGATCGGCAAGGGCCAGCGCGAATTGATCATCGGCGACCGCAGCACCGGTAAGACGGCGATCGCGATCGACACGATCATCAATCAAAAGGGCCGCAACGTCTTCTGCATCTACGTTGCGATCGGCCAGAAGAGTTCTACCGTCGCCGCGCTCGCGCAGACCCTCGAGAAGAAGGGCGCGATGGAGTACACGACGATCGTCTCCGTCGGTCCGTCGGATGCCGCGGCGCTACGTTGGA
This sequence comes from Candidatus Baltobacteraceae bacterium, assembly GCA_036559195.1. Lineage (NCBI taxonomy): Bacteria > Bacillati > Vulcanimicrobiota > Vulcanimicrobiia > Vulcanimicrobiales > Vulcanimicrobiaceae > Vulcanimicrobiaceae bacterium. The sequence goes on along the minus strand of DATBTN010000031.1, from coordinate 27,268 downwards.
TCGCTCCGTTTGCCGGCGCGGCGATGGGCGAGGAATTGATGCTCGCGGGCAAAGACGTCCTCATCGTGTACGACGATCTCACCAAACACGCGCAATCCTATCGCGAAATGGCGTTGTTGCTGCGCCGTCCGCCGGGCCGCGAAGCCTACCCGGGCGACGTCTTCTTCCTGCACTCGCGCTTGCTCGAGCGCGCCGCGAAACTCTCGGACGAACTGGGCGGCGGCTCGATGACGGCGCTGCCGATCATCGAAACGCAGGCCGGCGACTTCGCCGCGTACATTCCAACCAACGTGATCTCGATCACCGACGGCCAGATCTACCTAACTCCGAATCTCTTCTTCCAGGGAATCCGTCCGGCAGTCGACGTGGGCCTCTCGGTCTCGCGCGTGGGCGGTTCGGCGCAGACCAAGGCGATGAAATCGGTCGCCGGTCAGTTGAAACTCGAACTCGCGCAGTATCGCGATCTCGCGGCGTTCGCGAAACTCGCGAGCGATCTCGATAAGTCGACGCAGAATCAATTGCTGCGCGGCGAGAAGCTCACCGAGTTGCTCAAGCAGCCGCAGTACCAGCCGATGCCGGTCGAAGAGCAAGTCGCCATCCTGTTCGCGGCCACCAAAGGCTACGTGAACGATATCCCGACGCCGCGGCTGCAAAACTGGGCGACCGCATTCGTCTCGTGCCTGCACGATAAGCATCCCGATTTGCTCGAGTCCATCGAAAAGAGCGGCCAACTCTCGGACGAGACCAAGCAAAAACTCGAAGCCGCGCTGACGGAGTTCAATAAAACCTTCTAATGGCTTCAGTTAAGGATCTTCGGGAGCGCATACGCTCGCTGAAGAACACGCAGCAGATCACCAAGGCGATGAAGCAAGTCGCCGCGGCGAAGATCCGGCGTGCCGAGATGGCGCAAAAACAAGCGCGTCCGTACGCCGAGACCCTCGGCGAGATGCTGCGCGACTTGATGGCCTCGGTCGGCAGCGTCGATCATCCGTTCATGAAGCCGGGCCGCGAGGGCGCGCCCTCGGGCGTGATCCTGATGACGGCCGACAAAGGCCTCGCGGGCGCGTTCAATTCCAACGCGATCCGGCAGGCCGAGATCTACCGCCGCGATCATCAAGACGCCGTCTTTTATACCGTCGGCATCAAGGCGCGCAACGCCGTGCGGCGATTCGGACAGAGCGAGCACCTCACGTGGCCGCTCAACGCGCCCTCGAAGATCGCCGCGGCGCGCGAACTGGCGCAGACCGTAACCGACGATTTCGTGGCCGGTAAGATCGGCGATATCACGCTCGTCTCCCAAAAACTCGTCTCGATGATCTCGCAAAAACCGGAGACTCGGCGCCTGGTGCCGGTCGAAGGCGAGGCGCTTCGCGGCGGCGGCGAGGCGGGCCCCAAGAGCGCGGTCGAGTTCGCGCCCTCGCCAGAGTTCGTGCTCTCGCGCTTGCTGCCGAAATATCTGGAATTCACCCTCTTCTCGGCTATGCTCGAGACCGACGCGGCGTTCTTCGCAGCTCAGCTGCTCGCGATGAACAACGCAACCGAAAATGCGGGCAAACTCATCGACGAACTCACCATCGCGATGAACAACGCGCGTCAAGCGGCGATCACTAAAGAACTGCTCGAAATCGTCGGCGGCGCCGAAGCGCTGCGCGGATGACGGCACACGCAAAAGGATACGTACATGGCTGCCACTGGTAAAGTTGTCCAAGTCCTCGGAAACGTCGTCGATGTCGAGTTTACGGCCGAAACGCTGCCGAACATCAACGACGCGTTGACGCTGCGGGTCAACGAAGATCGCGCTTCGTCCAACGGACAAGCGCCGGCGCAAGGCGAGATCGAACTCGGCGGCACGGCGATGCAGGCTCGCGACCTGGTACTCGAAGTGCAGGACGAACTCGGCAACAACCAAGTGCGTTGTCTCGCGATGGGTTCGACCGACGGTTTGGCGCGCGGCGCGGCGGTAACGTCCACCGGCAAACCGATCACGGTTCCGGTCGGCGAAGGCACGCTCGGGCGCATCTTCAACGTGCTCGGCAAAGCCATCGACTCGACCGACGAAGTGAAGGCCTCGGCGATGTGGCCGATCCACCGCTCGGCTCCGACGTTCGCGGCGCAGGACCCGACGCCGAAACTCTTCGAGACCGGCATCAAAGTCATCGACCTCATGGCCCCGTACACGCGCGGCGGTAAGGTCGGACTCTTCGGCGGCGCGGGCGTCGGCAAGACCGTCCTCATTCAAGAGTTGATTCGAAACATCGCAAACGTGCATAAGGGCTTCTCGGTCTTTACCGGCGTCGGCGAACGCACGCGCGAAGGCAACGATCTCTGGACGGAGATGAAAGAGTCCGGCGTGCTCGCGCAGACGACGCTCGTCTTCGGGCAGATGGACGAGCCGCCCGGCGTGCGCTTTCGCATCGCGCAGACCGGCGTAACGATGGCCGAATACTTCCGCGACGAACTCGGCGCCGACGTGCTGCTCTTCATGGACAACATCTTCCGCTATCTGCAGGCCGGATCGGAAGTCTCCGCGCTGATGGGCCGCATGCCGTCGGCGGTCGGCTATCAGCCGACGCTCGCGACCGACATGGGTTCGCTCGAAGAACGCATCACCTCCACGCATAAGGGCTCGATCACTTCGGTGCAGGCCGTTTACGTGCCGGCCGACGACTACACCGACCCCGCCGTCGCGGTGACGTTCGCGCATTTGGATGCGACGACGGCGCTTTCGCGGCCGATCTCGGAGCTGGGCATCTACCCGGCCGTCGACCCGCTCGCCTCGAACTCGCGGATCCTCGATCCGCAGATCGTCGGGCAGGAACACTACGACGTCGCGCGCGGCGTACAAGAGACGCTGCAGCGTTACAAAGATCTGCAGGACATCATCGCGATTCTCGGCGTGGAAGAACTCTCCGAAGACGACAAGGTCACGGTCGGCCGCGCGCGCCGCATGCAGCGTATGTTTTCGCAGCCGTTTTTCGTTGCGGAGCAGTTTACGGGAACGCCCGGCAAATACGTCAAGCTCGCCGACACGATCGCGGCGTTCAAAGAGATCCTCGACGGCAAGGTCGATAATCTCCCGGAGCAAGCGTTCTTCTACAAGGGCGGCATCGACGAAGTCAAGGAAGCCGCCGAAAAACTCGGCGCCGCAGTTTGATGCCCGCGACGATTCCGTTCAAGCTCATCACGCCGACCAAAGTGATCTTTGAAGGCGATGCGGAGCTGGTGATCGCCGTCACGACCGAGGGCGAGGAAGGTATCCTCGCGCACCACGCGCCGTTCTTGAGCGCGCTCAAACCGGGCGTGCTGCGTGCAAATATCGTCGAGAACGGCGCGGCCAAACGACTCGAACTTGCGACGGCCGAGGGGTTCATGCAAGCCTTGCCCGATCGCGTCACCGTCCTGGTCGACGCCGCGCTCGCATTCGACGAAGTCGACGTTGCCCAAACGCGCGTGGAGCTTACCGAGGCAACCGAGCGGCAAAAAGCCGCTACCGAGCCGCACGCGGTCGAGCGCGAAGCGGCGCTCATCGACTTCGCTAACGCCAAGCTGCGTCTAACCGGACACCACTAAGACTCCGGCGAAACTGCGGGTCGTGCGACACACGCCGGGCTGGTCCGTTTTAGCCGCGAACGCGCTCGAGCTCGGCGCTCTCGCCTTCTTCGCGCGCGTCACCGAGCCGGCGGTCGAGCGGCCCTACCGCCCGATCTCGTTCGTACCGCCGTCGCAGGTCCCGGAGTTCATCGCCGAAGTCGCCGATCGGAGCGCCGCCTACTATACTGCGAGCGACGGAACGCTTTGGATCGCGATCGGGTTATATGCCGACGGGCGGGCGCGCATTACCGACAACCTCGGACGGCGCTTCGCCGGGACGCTGCACGACCGGCGCGCGGAGATGGTGGAACTGGGCAGCGGTACGGCGAGCGACCTGATCGCACGATTTGGAATCGATGGGACACTACGGTTGGAAATGCACGGCGGATCTTATGACGGGCGCGTTTTTATGTGCGAGCCCTTGACGGTATGAATACGCTCGATCGTCTGGAAACGACGCTGCGCGTGCGCGGCGGCGCGCAACTCGAGGGCACGATTGCGACGCACGGTGCGAAGAACGCGGCGCTGCCGATCATGGCTGCGGCCTTGCTCGCGAAGAGCACCGTCACGCTGCATCGGGTCCCGCGTATCACCGACGTCTCGGTCATGTGGTCGTTGCTCGAATCGCTCGGCGCGCGTCTGCGGTACGAGGGTGACGGCACCGTCACGATCGATCCGCGCAACGTCGCCTCGCACCGCGCGCCCTACACGCTCGTTCGCAAACTGGCCGCCTCGTTCGACTTGGTTGGCCCGCTGTTAGGGCGTTTCGGCCGCGCGGAGGTACCGCTTCCGGGCGGCTGCGTGCTCGGCACGCGCGCGACCGACATGCACGAACAAGCGTTTCGCGCGCTCGGCTGCGACGTAAAAAACGCGCACGGCTATCTCGTCGCAACCGCGATGAACCGGCGCTTGCACGGCGGCGAGATCGAATTGCGAATGCCGTCGGTCGGTGCGACGAAGAACGCGCTGCTCGCGGCGGTTCTTGCCGACGGTACCACCACGATCCGCAACGCGGCGATGGAACCCGAAGTCGGCGATCTCGCCGGATTTCTGCAGGCGATGGGTGCCAACGTCAAAGGCGCCGGTTCCGACACCATCGTCGTCGACGGCGTGACCGAACTCCAAGGCGTGGAATATACGATCATTCCGGATCGCATCGTCGCCGGTACGCTGCTGCTCTGCGGCGCGATTACGCGGGGCGACGTGACGGTCACCAAATGCGATCCCGACCACTTGCATGCCGTTACGCTCAAGCTCCAAGAGTGCGGTGCCGTTATGACCTCGGGCGATGATTGGCTGCGCATTCAGGCCGGCGGCATAACCGGCGGCACCGAGATTCTGACCGCTCCCTATCCCGGATTTCCCACGGATCTGCAGCCGCAGATGGTTTCATTTCTCTGTACCGCACCGGGGACCAGCATCGTCGAAGAATCGATCTTTAACGCCCGGTTTTCATACGTGAACGAGCTGGCTCGCATGGGCGCCGACGCGCGCGTCTCGATGGAGAGCAACACCGCGGTCATCCGGGGCGTCGAGTCGCTCTCGGGAGCGCCGGTCGAAGCGCCGGATATCCGGGCGGGGGCCGCGCTCGTGGTCGCGGGTCTGGCGGCTCAAGGCGAGACGGAGATCATCGGCCTCGAGTACATCGACCGGGGCTACGAGCGCCTCGAAGAGATGCTCTCGACCCTGGGCGGCCAAGTCCAACGCTCGAGCGGGATCACGCCGCTAGCCGAACCAACCGGACTTTTCGAAACAAGCGCGTATCCTACGACCCGACCCCGAACACCAGAGTAAAGAATTCCAATCGCGGCGCCCCCGGGGAGCGCCCAAGTCAGCACTACATTCAGGCGCCATGCGGTCCGGGGGGCCCCACGCAGTGGGGGGCGCGGAGGCCGGGCCGAAGCGCCTTTAAACAGGAGATTTTCGTTGGATATTGGGATCGATCTCGGCACGGCGAACGTGCTGGTGCACGTTAAGGGCAAGGGCATCGTCTTGCGCGAGCCGTCGGTTGTTGCAAAGGATATGAACAACGGCCGAACGATCGCCGTGGGCGAGGAGGCGCGTCTGATGCTCGGCAAAACGCCCGCCCATATCCAAGCCATCCGTCCGCTGCGCGACGGCGTCATCGCCGACTTCGAAGTGACCGAAGCGATGCTCAGCTACTTCATCAAAAAAGTGATGAAAGATCGCTCGTGGCTTTCGACGATCTTCAAGCCGAAGCCGAACGTTGTGATCTGCGTGCCCGCGGAGATCACGAGCGTGGAAGAACGTGCCGTCAAGGATGCCGCCAAACTCGCCGGCGCCAAGCACGTTGAAATTATCGAAGAACCGATGGCTGCGGCGATCGGCGCCGGCTTACCGATCGACGGTCCGAGCGGCAGCATGGTCGTGGATATCGGCGGCGGTACGACGGACGTTGCGGTGATCTCGCTCGGCGGCATCGTCGTCTCGCAATCGTTGCGCGTGGCCGGCAACAAACTCGACGAGGCGATCATCCGATACATCCGGCGCGTCTATAACTTGATGATCGGCGAACGTACCGCGGAAGAGATCAAGATCAAGATTGGCAGCGCCTATCGCCTGGAGTCGGAACTCGCCATGGAGATCCGCGGGCGCGATCTCATCAACGGCTTGCCGAAGACCGTGAAGATTACGAGCGAAGAGATTCGCGAAGCCCTCGCGGAGCCGGTCGGCGCGATCGTCGAAGCGGTCAAGGCCGTACTCGAAAAGACGCCTCCGGAACTCGCTGCCGACATCATCGATCGCGGCGTCATTCTCACCGGCGGCGGCGCGCTCTTGCGCGGGTTGGACAAACTGCTCGCGGAGGTCTGCGGAATTCCCGTCATCATCGCCGAGGATCCGCTCTCGTGCGTCGCACTTGGAACCGGCATGCGCGTACGAATTTAACATCCAAGTAATTGAAGTGGGTCGGCGGCCTTGCGCGGGTAGAAGAAGAGCATCTATGAAAGCTGCTCCCACAAAGCAAGCGCGCTCTCGGTCTGCCGGTCGATGAATGTCGGCACGATTATCGACGCGCGCAACGAATCGATCGCGCGCGTCGTCGAAGAAGTCGCGCGGGTAACCTTCGGAGGCGGGACCGCGATTTTTCCCACCGACACGGTCTACGGAATCGGCTGCGATCCCTACGACAGCCGCGCGATCGCGCGCATCTACGGAACCAAGCGCCGCCCCGATGCAAAACCGCTGACCTTGCATTTGGCGAGCATTCCCGAATTTTTGGAGTACGCGAAAGACAACGCGCTCGCCATCGCCGCGGGGCGGCGGCTTTTTCCCGGGCCGGTGACGCTAATCGTGCGCCGTCCCGCGTTTATAAGCGAGGACGTGACCTCGGGCTTGCCGACTCTCGGGTTTCGCGTACCGGACGATCCGCTGTGTCTGGCCATCCTCGAACGCTGCGGCCCGCTGGCGGCGACCAGCGCCAACATCAGCGGGCAGCTGGCATACCGCGGCACGGGCGAGCGCGACGGCCTGCCGGCGGCGGACCTGCTCGTCGAAAACGGCCCCACGCGCTACCTCGCCGAATCGACCGTGATCGACCTTACCGGACCGCAACCGCGCGTACTCCGGGAGGGGGTTGTAGGGTACGAACGGCTAACGGAACTGCTCGGTCCCGTCATCCGGCAAACCGTAACGATTCGCAACCCGTAAGAGATTTGCCATGAAATTGATCACCAGCGCAGCGCTCGTTGCCGCGCTCATGCTTGCCGGTTCCGTCGCGACCGCGACTACCGGTTCGAAGTCCGCAGGCCTCGCCTTTGGCGATTGGAATTTTACGAGCGATTCCCTCGACATCACGAATTGGAACGCCGGCACGTTCAACGCGCCGACCCACGTGCATCTCGATCGCCCGGGGAGCACCGTCGACGCCGATCGCGCGGCCGGAAATTTCAAGCAAAAGGATGCGACGTTTTACGGCCACGTCGTGCTTCACGATCAAAACGGTATTCTCACGAGCGTTGCCGGCGGTCAGAGAAGTCCGCAGCCGGCCACGCTCCTCTGCGACGAGCTGCAAGTCGACGGCGCCTCGAAAATCTACACGGCGACCGGCAGCGTGCACGTCACGCAAGGCGCGAGTTCGCTGCAAGCCGATCGAGCGGTACTCGATCAGTTCACCCACCAACTTCATTTGAGCGGGCACGTTCGCCTCATTCAATGAGGAAACTCGGCATCGCTTGGCTTGCGGCGTCACTCTGTTTGCTCGCCGTCGCCCCACCGCCGCCCGGCGCGAAGGCGACCGCGCGCATCGGCGAGTGGTCGCTGCAAACCGACGAGTTGATCGCGAACCTCCAGACCGGCGACTTTTCCGCGCCGCATCACGTGTTTGCAACGCGGACTGACGGCTCGACGATCGACGCCGATCGCGGAACGGGCAACTACAAGAAGCGCCTCTTCAACCTCTACGGAAACGTGACGATTCACGATCAATCGGGCACGTTCGGCGGGTTGAGCAGCGCGCAGCAGAACGCTTCGCGCGGCCCGTCCACGCTCGCGAGCGACGAACTGCACGTCGACGGTTCGACGAAAATCTACACCGCGGCGGGCAACGTGCAGTACGTGCAGGGAGCGACGACGGCCGACGCCGATGGCGCGCGCTTGAACGATCGCCTCCATCAATTGGATCTCGACGGTCACGTGCACGTGGTGCAGGATCAACGCACGCTCGACGCCGCCCACGCGACGTACGACACGCTCTCCGATGACGGCGTGGCGAGCGGCGACGTGAAGATGGTCTTTCCCGGAATGATCCACGCGTCGATCGCGACGCCCAAACCGATCGTCATCAAGAACCCGAAGATTCACTAACGTGGAACCGACGTTGTTCGGCACGGCCGAAGCGGCGCAGGCGCCGTTGGCGGCGCGCATGCGCCCGCGTTCGCTCGAGGAGTTCGTTGGGCAAGAACACATCGTTGGCGAGGGCCGCGCGCTGCGGCGCGCGATCGAAAGCGATAAAGTGCCGTCGCTCATCTTGTGGGGACCGCCCGGCACCGGAAAGACGACGCTCGCGGAGATCATCGCGAACATGACCGGGGCGGCGTTCACGTCGATTTCGGCGGTGAGCGCCGGCGTGGCGGATCTGCGAAAGGTGGTCGCGCAAGCGCAGCATCGACGCACGATCGGCAAACGTACCGTACTCTTCATCGACGAGATCCACCGCTTCAATAAAGGGCAACAGGATGCGGTGCTGCCGTACGTCGAGGACGGCACGATCACGCTGATCGGCGCGACGACGGAGAATCCGTCGTTCGAAGTCAACTCCGCGCTGCTCTCGCGTTCCCGCGTCTTCGTTCTTAAAGCGCTGACCGAAGAAGGCGTCGGCACGATCGTCGATCGCGCGCTGGCCGATAGCGAGCGCGGCCTCGGCGCGCTGCGCGTGCGGCTCGAGGACGGCGCGCGCGCCGCGCTGATCGGACTCTCCAACGGCGACGCGCGCAGCGCCCTCGGCACGCTTGAATTCGCCGCCGATGCGGCGCCGGCGTCTGCCGACGGCACCCGCACGATCGGAGCGCGTTTGATCGCCGATGCGATGCAGCGGCGCGCGATCTCGTACGACAAGGCCGGCGACGCGCACTACGATATCATCAGCGGCTTTATCAAGTCGATGCGCGGCAGCGACCCCGATGCCGCAATCTATTACTTGGCGCGCATGATCGATTCGGGCGAGGATCCGCTGTTCATCGCGCGGCGGCTCGTCATCCTGGCTTCCGAGGATGTCGGGCTTGCCGATTCGCAGGCGATTCAAGTCGCGATTGCGGCGCAGCAGGCCGTCCACTTTATCGGCATGCCCGAAGGCTTCTATCCGCTCGCCCACGCCACACTCTATCTGGCCACGGCCCCCAAGAGCAACAGCGTGGGGCGCGCGTACTCGGCGGCGATGCGCGACGTGCAGGAAACGCGCAACGATCCCATCCCCCTGCATCTGCGCAACGCCCCGACCGGGTTGATGAAAGAACTCGGCTACGGCAAGGCGTACGCATACGCGCACGAACAGGACGCCTATCGGCAGCACGCGGGCGATCTGCCGCCGTCGGCGCCGCTGCAGACCTATCTGCCGGAGAATCTCGTCGGTCGCGCGTATTTCGAACCCGGCTCGCAAGGCGCCGAGGCGAAGCTCGCGCCGTGGATCGCCAAGCGCCGCAAAAGATAAAAAAAGGCGGCCGGTTATTGTTGTTCCCGGCCGCCGTTCCCGTTGCTACTTCTCGGAGTGTGCAATGGAGCTTCGCACAGGCATAGACTAGCGCTGCAATCTTGGAACGTGCTGAGGAAATGGACGAAATTCTTCCCCCGATCTACCTCGATAACGCCGCCACGACGCCGGCTCGAACCGAGGTCGTCGAAGCGATGCTGCCGCACTTCACGGCCAACGGATACAATCCGAGCTCGCAGCACGCGCGGGGCCGCGCCGCGCGCGCCGCGCTCGACGACGCTCGCGATCGAATCGCACGTCTGTTCGGTGCGACGCGCAAAGAAATCGTCTTTACCGGCGGCGGTTCCGAAGCCGACAACCTGGCAATCTTCGGCGTCGCTCGGGCCCTGCGCGACCGCGGCCGGCACGTCGTGTCGACGGTCATCGAGCATCACGCGGTCCTACGCGCGCTCGAGGCACTGGCGGAGGACGGCTGGGCGGTGACGCTGCTGCCCGTCACCGCGGACGGCGTGGTCGAGCCGGAGCGTTTTGCCGCCGCCCTGCGCCCCGATACCGTGCTCGCCTCGGTCATGTATGCCAACAACGAGCTTGGAACCGTGCAGCCCATCCGCGAGCTGGCCTCGCTGGCTCGCGGCGCCGGCGTGCTCTTCCACACCGATGCCGTCCAGGTTCCGGTCTCGCTGAGCGTCGATTGCCCGGAGTTGGGGGTCGACCTGCTCTCGATTTCGGCCCACAAATTCTACGGGCCCAAGGGAGTCGGCGCGCTCTACGTGCGCGATGGGACGCCGCTGCGGCCGCTGATTCACGGCGGCGGCCAAGAGTTCGCCAATCGCTCGGGGACCGAGAACGTCGCGGGCATCGCGGGCATGGTCGCGGCCTTGGAACTAGCCGGAGCCGAACGCTCGGAAGCAAGCCGCCGCATCGGCGCGCTGCGCGACCGCCTCGAAGCGGGTATCCTCAAGCGGATCGCGCACGTCCGCATCAACGGCCGCGAGGCGCCGCGGCTTCCGACGCACTGCAGCGCGAGCTTCTTGGGCGTTGAATCGGAGCACGTGCTGGTGCGGCTCGATCTCGAAGGCATCGCCGTCTCGGCGGGTTCGGCCTGTACCTCGGGAGCGCTCGAACCGAGCCACGTGATCGCGGCGCTCGGATTACCGGAGGCGTGGATGCGGGGCGTCATCCGGTTTTCGCTGGGCCGGGAGACGACCGAGTTCGAGATCGACCGGGTGGTGGAAGCGCTGGCGCGCGCCATCGGCGACCTGCGAGAGTTTTCTCGAATTCCTGCGTAAGAAAAGGGCGGATGCGGGGAATCATGAGCGAGCGTCCGGAAAGCGCGCACGGAGGTTACCTTGAACACGGGGTTTGATTGGGCTATCGTCCTCGACATCGGCGTCGGGGTCGGTGTTTTATTGATCGGCATCGGCGTTCTTATGGCGATGCTGGCTCTGGCTAAAACGCTCGCACGCGTCGACCGCACGCTCGATGGGGTCGACACGCAGATCGCCAACCTGGGCGTACCGGTCGGTGAGATGCTCGCGCACGTAGGCGGTATTGCAGATACGGCGGATTCTACGATCGCGCGCGCCGCGGGCGTCGTGAAAGCGCTCGAAGATGTGGCGGGCTCGGTTTCTCAAACGGCCAAACTTACTCAAAACGCACTATCGCCGTCGATCGTCAACGTCGGTGCAACGCTCGGCGGTATCAGCGCCGGGTTGCGCCGGTTAGTGCGAGGCGGATCGGAAAACGGACGCGCGGAGAGCGTCGAACGGGAGATGACATGAGTGACGAAAACGAACGGCCGGAGCGGCGCGAAGAGCGCGGCGGAGGTTTTTTCCCCGGGTTCCTGGTTGGCGCGTTGGTAGGCGCAGCGGTTGCCGTGTTAATCTCCCAAGAAGAGACGCGGGATCTGCTCGTTGGAAAAGCGCGCGAAGCCTCCAACTTTGCCATGGACGCCACCGGCGACCTGCGCGCGCAAGTTAGCGATGCGACCAGCAACTGGCAATCGAACGCGTCGGACCTGTACGAACGCGGGAAGACCGTCGTCGACAACGCGCGGTCGAATATCAATGCCGCAGTCGATGAAGGCAAATCGGAAGCGGATTCCGTGCGCGACGACTTATCGCGCAAAACCTCGGACCTGTAGGAGCAAGCGTGGATATCAAAGTGAACGTTCGCGAGACTCAAGGAGAGAGTTACGTCGTCGATCTCAATGGCGAGATCGACGTCTACACGTCGCCGAAAGTAAAAGATGCCATCGGCGATCTCATCGACAAAGGGCACTACAATCTCGTCATCAACTTGGAAAAGGTTCGATATATCGATTCGACCGGGCTCGGCGTCTTGATCGGAGGCCTAAAGCGCGTTCGCGAGCACGGCGGCACGGTCAATCTCGTCTGTACCAATCCGCAGATCAAGAAGATCTTCGACATCACGGGACTGGTGAAGATCTTCGGCATCTACGATGACGAAGACGCCGCAACGAAAGCTTTGGTGTGAACCAACCAGCGTCTCAGGAGAACAGTTCGCTCGGCGTCGTGGAGCTACGGATCCCGAGCAAGGCGGAGTGGGTCGCCGTAGCTCGCCTCGCCGTCGCGGCCGTTGCCAACCGGCTGAATTTTTCTATCGAGGATATCGAGGATATCAAGCTCGCCGTCGCTGAAGCATGCACGAACTGTATCCAGCATGCGTCGGGGAGTAATCAGATCGAGATCACGTGTGAGACCGAAGCCGAGGGCTTGACCGTGCGCGTGCGCGATTACGGCCACGGAACGAGGCCCGAACAGATCGTGTCGCGGCGCGTCGACGAGCCTCGCGTCGGCGGGCTTGGCGTGTTCTTGATTCGGTCGTTGATGGATACCGTCGAATACGACGTTTCGTCCGACAGCGGTACGAATCTGGTCATGACAAAAAAAGTCCAGAGCTCTAACCCATAGTGCAACAGCACCCCCAAGACGAGCGCTGGGATCGCCAGAAGACGCGCGAGACGTTTGCGCGTTTCGCCGAAGCTAAGGCGCGACCCGGCGGTCCCGAGTACGAGCACTTGCGAAGCGATCTTGTCGTAGCGCACCTCAACTTGGTGCGCTATTTGGCCGTGAAGTTCGCCAACCGCGGCGAAGCCCTCGACGATCTCATTCAAGTCGGTACGGTCGGCCTCTTAAAGGCCATCGACCGATTCGATTTGGAGCGCGGCGTCGAGTTCACGACCTACGCGACCCCCACGATCGTCGGCGAGATCAAACGCTATTTCCGCGACAAGGGCTGGGCCGTGAAGGTTCCACGCCGCCTGCAAGAGCTCAACCTTGCGGTCAATCGAGCGATCGAGAAACTCTCGGTCAAGCTCGGGCGTAGTCCGACCGTCAAGGAGCTGGCCACGCAGCTCAACGCAAGCGAAGAAGACATCCTCGAGGCGCAAGAACTCGGGCAGGCCTATAACCTGCTCTCGCTCGATACCGAACTCTCCGGCGAAGGCGATAAGAAGTCACAGACGCTCGCCGATTATATCGGCACGACCGATGCGGGACTCGCATTGCTCGAGGATAAGGCAAACCTGGAGCGCGCGTTCGAGGTGCTCACCGGGCGCGAGCGCGTGATTCTGTACCTGCGCTTCTACGAAAGCGTTTCGCAGACGGAGATTGCCAAGCGGCTCAACGTGTCGCAGATGCACGTCTCGCGGCTTCAGCAAAAGGCGCTTGAGAAGTTGCGGCACGTTCTTCAGGAGTAGGGTGCACGTCGTCGGTCAGGCGCGACGCGGGGCCCCCATACGCGGGGACGCCCGCGATTTCGCTTCCTTGCGAAATCGCTACTGCCCGACATCGTCCTCTCGCCATCCTGGCTTCGGACGATGCTCGGAGCCCCCGCGTATGGGGGCCCCGCGTCGCGCCTGACCGGCGCTCGCACCTACTCCTGAAGAACGTGCAGGCTTGGGATGGGCTTGGGGGATAATGTATTGGAGTTCCTATGAGAAGCCAAGAACTTCGGTCGGCCTTTGTCGAGTTTTTTACCTCGCGGGAGCATAAGCATGTTCCTTCGGCGAGTTTGATTCCGGACGCGCTTTCTACGACGCTGTTTACGATTGCGGGGATGGAGCAATTCGTTCCCGCGTTTTTGGGTGACGAACCGGCACCGGCGCTCAATGCGGTGACGGTGCAGCGGTGTTTGCGCGTTGCCGGTGCGAAGAGCGATATCGAGAACGTCGGACGGACGGGGCGTCACGGCACGTTTCTTGAGATGCTCGGCAATTTTAGTTTCGGCGGGTATTACAAGCCCGAGGCGATTCGGTTTGCGTGGGAATTTGTAACCGGCGTGCTGGCCCTCGATCCGTCGCGTCTTGCGGTAACCGTGCATACGGGTGATGACGATGCCGAGCGGATTTGGCGCGAGGATATCGGTTTGCCGGCGACGCGCATCACGCGGTTCGATGAAGATAATTTTTGGACGATGGGTGCGACCGGGCCATGCGGGCCGTGCACGGAGATATTCTACGATATCGGCGCCGAAAACGCACTCGGCCCCGAGGACGATGGACCGAATAAGGGCAATCGTTTCGTCGAGATTTGGAACGTCGTGTTCCAGCAATACAACCGCGACGCGGCGGGCAAACTCGAAGAACTGCCGCGCAAGCAGATCGATACGGGCGCGGGGATGGAGCGAATGCTCGCCGTCGTCAACGGAAAAGTCTCGATGTACGAGACCGATCTCTTCACGGATTTGATCGAGGCGCAACCGAAAGTCGGAAGTACGTCGCTCGATGCCAAGGCGCAGTTGGAGCGGCGCAACATCATCGCCGACCACGCGCGGGCGGCGACCTTTCTCATCAACGACGGGATCTATCCAGGCAATACCGATCGCGGATACGTCTTGCGATTCTTGATTCGGCGCGCGATTCGCAACGGGCGGTTGTTGGGGTACCCCGACGGGTTTCTCACGAGCCTGGTTCCGGCGGTCGTCGCATCGCTCGAATCGGGCTACCCGGAGTTGCGTGCGAACGCGACGCGCATCCAGCAAGCGCTGCGGGTTGAGGAAGAGACGTTCGATCGAACGCTCGAGCGCGGGATGACCCGTCTGGACGCGCTGCTGGCCGATGCCGGCGACGCCGGCACGATCGGAGGCGAGGATGCATTCGCGCTGCACGACACGTACGGTTTCCCGATTGAATTGACGCGCGAGATTGCTTCGGAGCGCGGCGTGCGCGTCGACTCGGCCGGCTTCGAGGTCGCGATGAACCAGCAGCGACAGCGCGCGCGCGCGGATGCGAAATCCAAGCGCGGCGTCGTCACGCTCGCGGAGCTGCCGGCCGTCAAGAGCGAGTTTCTTGGATACGACGGGCTTGAGGCGGCCGGCTCGATCGTCGCCATTCTCGCACAAGATCAATCGATCGACGCACTTGCTGCCGGCGAGAGCGGTCAACTCGTGCTCGACCGCACGTCGTTCTATGGCGAGAAGGGCGGCCAGATCGGGGATCGCGGAACGATAACGATCGGCGATGCCCGTTTTGACGTTACCGATACGCAGTACGCGGGCGAGGCGGTGGCGCACGCCGGAACGGTTCGCAGCGGAACCCTGCGCGTCGGCGATGAGGTGCGTACGATCGTCGATCCGGAATGGCGGCGCGAGATTCGACGTCACCATACCTCGGCGCATCTCTTGCAGCGCGCCCTCAAAGACGTGCTCGGCGAGGATGTTGCGCAAGCCGGATCGTGGGTTGGAATCGATCGCATGCGCTTCGACTTTCGGTCGCCGTCCGGAGCGCTAACGCCGGAGCAACGGCGCGAAGTCGCGCGGCGGGTCAACGAGATGATTCGCGACGACACGCCGCTCGAGACGCGCGTCATGAACCTCGAGGAAGCGCGCGCCTCGGGCGCGATCATGATGTTCGGGGAAAAGTACGGCGATCGCGTGCGCGTAGTCAAGGCCGGACCGGCCGTCGAGTTCTGCGGGGGCACGCACGCGCACTCGACCGGCGAACTCGGTTTCTTCGTCATTCTCTCGGAGGCGTCGATCGGCAGCGGCATCCGGCGCATCGAGTCGTGCGTCTCGCGCTCCGCCGAATCGCACATCGAGCAGCAGCAAGAGCTCGTCGGTGAAATCGCCGGGTCGCTTGCGACCGCACCCGAAGACGTGGTCGAGCGTGTGAGTAAACTGCAGCGCGAGGTCAAGGATTTGCAGACCGCCGTCGGCGAGCTCAAGGCGCGCCTGGCTTCGGCCGACGCGCAGACGTACGTAGAGAGCGCAGAGCGTTTGGGTGCGAAAACCTTCGTCGGCGCGGTCGTGCCCGAAGCGAACGCCGAAGCGCTCAAGCATCTAAGCAACGCGATCCGCACGCGTTTGCGAAGCGGCGTCGTTGCGCTCGCGGGCGTGGACAACGGCACGGTGAATCTGCTGATCAGCGCGAGCGACGATATGGTGAAAGCCGGCGTTCACGCGGGCAACCTCATCAAAGTCGCCGCGCCGCACATCGACGGACGCGGCGGCGGCCAGCCGGCGCAGGCGCAGGGCGGCGGGAAGAACCCCGACGGCGCCGGCGCGGCGGTGCGGGCCATTCGCGACGCGGTCCTCACCTAGCGCGATGCGCACGCCGTTCGCATGGGTTGCCGCCCTGCTGTTACTGGGGGCGGCGGCGCCGTCGCCGATCGATTCGCAGGTCGTGCTCGCACGCTACGCGACGGCGCTGGCGAACCTCGCGCCGGCGAAGAACGTCGTTTTTACGTACGGCGTGTCGCAGGCGGGTCCGCACAACATCGAACAGACGCATCGCATCTATCGCAGCGGCGAGCGGGTGCGCGACGAGACGCTCTCGATCGACGGGCAGGGTCTCAAGCGGAAGGTGACGCGCATCGCACGCTACGCCGACCGCTATGCGATCGAGCGGCTCGCTCCGCGCGAATCGGAGTACACGTTTTTATTTTTGCGCGCGACGCGCGACGGCGCACGCTTTCGCTACACGTACGAAGCGATTCCCGCGATGAAGTCGGCGTTCGTCGTGCGCACGGTCACGATCGACGGCGCGAGTTATCTGCCGGCGAAGATCACGTTTCGAACCTCGAACGGCTCGATAGACGGCGCGGGTGAGGTAGACTACGCGCGCGTGGGCGCGCATTGGGTGCCCACTCTGGCCCAAGTGACGGCGACGATGAACGCGAAACCCGCGCGCGAGCGGATCGCGTTCTCGGCTTATGCGTTTCCGGCTCGATTGCCGCCCTCGACCTTTGCGCCGCCCAGACCGTTGCCGTCGCTCGTGCATCCAAAGCCGTAGTGCCCGCGGCGAAACGCATCGCCTTTTGGCTGGCGTGGCTCGTTCCGCTCGCCGTCTATGCCTGTTCGCTCGACGCCGTCGTTGAGTACTGGGACACGGGCGAGATGCAGGTCGTGCCGTGGATCCTCGGGATCGCGCATCCGACCGGCTTCCCGGTCTTCACGCTGCTCGCGTGGCTCTTCGCGCATCTAGCGGCCATCGGTCCGGTCGCGGGGCGCGTTGCGTTCTTCTGCGCGATTGCGATGAGCCTGACGGCGTGGCTGGTGGCGCGCATTGTCGATGTATTGACGGAGGAACCGTGGATCGCAATGGGCTCCGCGTGGCTCTTCGCCTTCGGCGCGGTCGCGTGGACGCGCGGTACGCGCGCGGAAGTGCACGCGTTAGCCGTAGCGTTTGCCGTGCTGACGCTCTATCTCGCGCTGCGCTGGTATAAAACGGGGGATGCGCGCGCGCTGGTCGGCGGCGCTTTGGCGTGGGGCCTCGGGATCGCGACGCACCCGATCGTGGCGATGCTATTGCCGGCCCTGCTCGCGATCTTCATCGCGCGCGTACGCACGGTCCGCCCGCGCGTGTTCGCGATGGCGATCGCCGCGCTGGTCGCCGGCGTCGCTTGTTACGCCTACCTTCCGCTGCGCAGTGCCTACGTCACGCAGGCGCGGCTCGATCCGACGCGTCAACTCGGACTTCCGCCCGGAAAACCGTTTTGGGATACGGATCATCCGGCTTCGAAGGCCGGATTCCTGACGTTGGTAAGCGGCTCGGAATTCGATGCCGGCGGGACGTTCGCGCGCCTCTTCTCACCGCAGCTTTATCGCGACGCCGGGCCCGGCTATCTGCGCGCGTTGCGCACGGAGTTTACGCCGTTTGGTATAGCGGCGGCGGCGGTCGGATTTCTCGTGTTGCTTCGCCGCGATCCGTGGGCCGGCTCGGCGATCTTTCTGGCCGCATTCGTACCGAGCGCGTTCGCGCTCGGCTATTCGATCGAAGCCGATCCGCTGCGCTATCACTTGACGTCCTATGCGGTCACCGCCGTTCTCGCAGGCTGCGGCATCGCCTGGCTGCAGCGTCAGGTACCGCTGTTGCGCGGAGCCGGCGCGGCCGCGCTCGTGCTGCTGGCGGCCGCGCTGCTGCTGCTCAACCGCGGCGTCTTCGATCAACGCACGACGGCCGGCGCGCAGACGGTCATCGCGACCGTGCTCGCGCGTACCCCATCGAACGCCATTCTGATCGCGCCGTGGCTCTATGCGACGCCGCTCGCCTACGGTGCCTACGTGGAGCACGTCCTGGGCGACCGTATCGTTGAAACCGCGTGGCTCAAGGACGATCGCAAACGCGTGCCGCAATGGGTGCGCGGCCGTCCCGTCTACGTCGTGGGTCAGGTCTTCGGGTCGGTTCCGGGCTATCATTTGCAGTACATCGCCGGGTCCCCGGCGCTCTATCGCGTGGTGAAGAATTGAAAATACGGCGGGCGTATCTCGCTGCCGGCGCGGCGTTCGTGGTGACGTTGCTCTTCTCGCATCTGCGATCGACGCCGTACGATAACTACACCCTCTTCGCGAACGCGCTCTTGCACGGCCGGCTTTGGATCGACTGGCCGGGCCCGTATATCGATGCGGTGCTGTGGCACGGTCATCGCTATATCGTCAACGATCCGCTGCCCGGGATCTTCATGCTTCCGCTGGTCGCGATCTTCGGCGTCGCGGCCAATCAAACGTTTCTCGCCGTCGTACTCTGCGCGATCGCCGCCGGAGCCGCGTGGGAGTTGTGCGAGCGGTTGGAATGTTCGCCGCGCACGAGCCTGTGGCTGTGCGCGTTTTTTCTGCTCGGAACGTCGCTCGCGTGGTGTTCGATGCTCGGCGATGTATGGTTCGTCGCCCAAACCAGCGCCGCGTGCATGATGATGCTCGCTCTCGTCGAGCTAGCGGGGAAGAACCGAACCTGGCTCGTGATGCTGCTCTACGCTGGGGCGATTGCTTCGCGCTTCACGGTGGTTATGGCGCTCCCGGCGATCGCGTTTTTGAGCGCGAGCGGCGGCCTCGCGGCCGTGAGTTTGCCGGAGGAGTTCCGGCGCGATCGACAGCGGCGCTTGCGCGAGATGGGCGCGGTGCTGATCCCGGCGGCCTTGCTCTGGGCCGGGTACAATCTCGCGCGGTGGGGCGTGCCGTGGGATAGCGGGCACACGATCTTCTTTCACCAAGATTCGATCGGCGCGTCGAGCGGTTCGCCGTTTTCGTTCGCGCACGTACCCTATCAGCTCTGGTCGTTCTTCGTGCAGGCGCCGGAGTTCTCGGCGCAGTTCCCGTTCGTGCGTCCGTCGTTCTCGGGCGTCGCGCTCACGTGGACGAGCCCGGCGCTCGTGCTCGCATTCTTCGCGCGCAAGCCGGCGCGCATCGTGGTGACGATGTGGGCGGCGGTACTGCTCGCCGCAGGACCCAACGTGCTCTATTACGTGAACGGCTTCGCCCAATACGGCATGCGTCACGCCCTCGACTTCGTCCCGTTTCTCTTCGTGCTGATGATCTTGGCGACGCGTCGGAAACTGGCGCTTTGGGCGGAAGCGCTCGTCGCATATTCGTGCGTTGCGAGCACTTACGGCATCTACTACTGGAACGCGTTCGTGCGCGGCGGCGGAAACTAAGTCTAGGTCGCCATCGGGAGGCCGCCGATGGCCGGACGCGGGCTCGAAGCCGGCGGCGGCTGCCCGTGCAGGATCGAGTACGCGAGGACGTATTCGATCTCGTCGTTGGCATCGTCGCATTCGCCCCAAACGGTAAACCAATTGACGAGCTTCCAAGGCACGCTTACGGTCAGGCCGACGACGCTCAGCGTACAGATCAGCATGATGATTCCGGGCTGGTTGCGGCCCAGATAGAAGTGGTGCGCGCCGAAAAGTCCGAGGAAGAACGCGAGCAGAAATGCCACGACGGGATCCTTGCGATAACGCCGCGCTTCACCCTCGAAAAACGCAAACTGCTGCGGCGTGAACTGAGCCTTGAGTTGAGCGACGTACGGATTCATGACGCCTCCACGAAGTGCTTTCTTAGCCCAGATACCGCCGCCGCGGCCCGGTGTTTCGGATGGGGTCTCACTCGTCTTCGCCGGTCGCGCCCCGCACGAACGACGCCAGATAGAGGATCGCCACGACCGTGTAAACCGCCAGCAGCGGCACCGCAGGCACGGCCGGAAGCGCGACTCCGGCGGCAAAAGCGAGCGCGAAGATCAGGCTCGCAGCGGCATACCGGCGATGGACGCTCGCCCCCATGCCGTAGACGTCGCGCTCGTAAAACGTCGCATTGAGCGTTCGCCCGCGCAGCCAGGCGAGAGTGGCGATCGCTAGCGCCAGGACCAGTCCGATAAGGCTCCACATAGGTCTCGTGCGTTCGTTCGCCGCCGAAGGGGGTTTGCGCTTGTCGCTCGTGGGTATAACGGGGCCACTGCAGCAACGCAAAGGAGCTCAATGCTATGGCTGATGGTCCAGTAATTGTAAGAGACGGTGATAGCGGCGGCGGAAACGCCGCGGCGATCGGCATCGTCATCGTCGTCGTGGTGGCAGTGCTTATCGCACTCTTCGCGTGGCATCCCTGGTCGATGACCTCCACGACGAACAGCACCACGAACAGCACCACCAATACCCAACCCGCGACCGGCAGCGGATCGACGACTACCAAGTCCACTACCAACACGAGTGGCGGCGGCGGTTAGCGTATGGGCGGTATTTTGTGGACGATTATCGTCATCCTCGTGATCTTGTGGCTACTCGGTTTCGCGTTCCACATCGCCGGAGGGCTGATCCACATCGTGCTGGTGGTTGCGATCATCCTGCTGGTTATTAACCTGATAACCGGACGAGGAGCGCGGGTCTAGCCCGCTGTACATCCGGCCCATGCCGGCAAAGAAGCAACCCGTTGCGAAAGCGAGCCGGACAAATAACGAGTCCGGCTCGCTTTCTCGTTATCACGGTAAACGCGATTTCGCGGCAACGCCCGAACCGCGCGGCAAACGCGCGGCCGCCGGCAAGCGCCTGCGTTTCGTGATTCAGAAACACCACGCATCGCGGCTCCACTACGATTTCCGGCTCGAGGCCGACGGCGTGTTGAAATCGTGGGCGGTTCCGAAGGGTCCCTCGCGCGATCCGGCCGATAAACGCCTCGCGATGCACGTTGAAGATCATCCCTACGACTACCGCACGTTCGAAGGCATCATCCCCAAGAACAATTACGGCGCGGGGGAAGTGATCGTGTGGGACGAGGGAACTTACGCGCTCGCCGAAGGGTCCGATCCGACCGCAGAGATCGGCAAGGGCAAAATCAAATTCGTTCTCAAGGGCAAGAAACTGCAGGGCGAGTTTACGCTCGTGCGGATCAAAAATCGCGGCGACGAGAGCGGCGATCCGTGGCTGCTGATCAAGGATCACGACGAGTACGTCGATACGTCGTACGACATCGAACGCGACGACAAATCGGCGAAGAGCGGCAAGACCCTCGCGCAGATCGCCGACGATCCGAAGGCGCCGCATTGGGCCTCGAACCGTAACGTGCGCGCCGGCACGACAAAAGCGCCGGCCAAACGCAGCACCAAACGCGATCCGGTTCCAACGATCGCGGAGCCGATGCTCGCGACGCTCGTCGACGAACCGTTCGACGATGACGATTGGATCTTCGAGCTCAAGTGGGACGGCTACCGCGCGATCTGTACGGTCGGCGAGAAGGGCGAGGTGAGCCTCGTCTCGCGCAACGGCCTGGATTTCTTGCCGCAATTCCCCGAATTGAGCGCGCTTGGTTCGGCGTTTTCGAGCGTACCCGCGATCGTCGACGGTGAGATCGTCAGTCTCGACGAAAACGGCCGCTCGTCGTTCCAGCGACTTCAGGGAAGTTTCAACCGGAAGCGCCCGAGCGCGCGCAGTCCCGAGGCGAAAAAATATCCGCTCACTTTCGTTGCGTTCGATTTGCTCTACGCCGACGGCAAGGATCTGCGCAAGCTGCCGCTCGAGGAGCGCAAGGAACGCCTGCAGCGGGTGATCGCGGACGACGAACTCGTGCTGTACTCCAAGCACGTCGTCGCGCAGGGCCGCGCGCTTTTCGAACAAGCGCGCGAGCGGCAGCTCGAAGGGATCGTCGGCAAGCGGCGCAGTTCGGTCTATCAGGAACGGCGCAGCCGCGATTGGGTGAAGATCAAGGCGCAGTTGATGCAGGAGGCGGTCGTGGGCGGATTCACCGAGCCGCGCGGAAGCCGCAAGGGCTTCGGCGCGCTGCTCTTGGGTTTGTACGATGGCGGCAAACTGCATTACGTTGGGCACGTCGGCACCGGTTTCGATACGAAGACGCTCGCCAAGATGACCGAAAAGCTCGCGCAGCTCGAACGCAAGACGTCACCGTTTGCCGACGAGATCGACACGAACACGCCGGCGCATTGGGTCAAGCCTCAGCTCGTCGCGGAAGTACGCTTCACCGAATGGACGCGTGAGGGAAATATGCGCCATCCGGCATTTTTGGGGTTGCGGCTCGACAAAGATCCGAAGGATTGCACGCGCGAGCGCCCCGCCGATTCCGACGAGGTAAAGTGAGTGCCGGCTTCGGAGAAGACGCTCGTACGCGTGGGAACGCACAGCCTGCAGATCTCCAATCTCGATAAGGTTCTGTGGCCGCGCGACGGGTACACGAAGGGCGACTTCATCGCATACTACCAGAGCGTTGCGCCGTGGCTCGTACCGCATCTCAAGGATCGGCCGCTCACACTCGAACGCTATCCCAACGGTATCGACGGCGAATCGTTCTTCGAGAAACAAGCGCCGCGCGGAACGCCGGATTGGGTAGAGACCGTTCGGATCGAATCGTCGAGCGAGCGGCGCAGCCACACGGCGTTCTTGGTGTGTAACGACGAAGCGACGCTCGTGTTCTGCGCGAATCTCGCGTCGATCGTGCTGCACACGTGGACGTCGCGCGTGCGATCGCTCGACGAGCCGGATTATGCGCTCTTCGATCTCGATCCGTGGGAAGGCTGCACGCTAAAAACCATGGCGACCGTCGCGCTCAAACTGCGCGACCTGCTCGACGCGATCGGGCTCAAGCCGCTGGTGAAAACGTCTGGAAGCAGCGGGTTGCATGTGGTGATTCCGCTGCGCACCGGGTATGGATACGAGCCGATAAAGATTTTTGCCGAGGTGATCGCGCGGCGCTTGGCGGCCGAAAACCCGGACTTGACGACTCTCGAACGCATGACCGCGAAACGCAAACGCGGCACCGTGTACCTCGACTACGTGCAGGTCGGCCGCGGCAAGACGCTCGTTCCTCCGTTCGTGGTGCGCGCGCGCGACGGCGCGCCGGTCTCGATGCCGCTTGAGTGGAGCGAGGTTGAGGCCCTCGCGCGAAAACGCTCGGGTGCGCCGGAGGACGCGTCGGCTCCGTG
Source organism: Candidatus Baltobacteraceae bacterium (assembly GCA_036559195.1). Classification (NCBI taxonomy): domain Bacteria; kingdom Bacillati; phylum Vulcanimicrobiota; class Vulcanimicrobiia; order Vulcanimicrobiales; family Vulcanimicrobiaceae; species Vulcanimicrobiaceae bacterium. The sequence continues at coordinate 3,854 of DATBTN010000031.1, read as the reverse complement.
GACCATCAAAACTGCGCCGAAACGGCTAGCGAAGATCGGCGATCTCTGGGCCGGTCAGAACTGGAAGCCCGCGAAGCTCGAAGCCGCGATCGCCAAGGCGCAGAAGCACTGGGCCTGAGGGTCGCCTATCTTGGCGGCGCCGGGTATAATGAAAATCCGCGGTTTGCTCGGATACCTTCGGAGGAACACGACCCATCATGGCTCATGCGATCTGGTCCGGCTCGATCAACTTCGGCCTCGTGACGATCCCGGTGAAAGTATTCACGGCCGTCAAGGCCAACGATCTCTCGTTCAACATGCTGCACGCGAAGGATGAAGGGCGCATCAAGTACGAGCGCGTCTGTTCGGTCGATAATAAACCCGTGCCGTGGGACGAGATCGTCAAAGGCTACGAGTACGAAAAGGGCGAGTACGTGGTACTCACGGACGACGACTTCAAAAAAGTCAATCCGGAGGCCACGCAGTCGGTCGACATCCTCGAGTTCGTCGAACTCGACAAGATCAACCCGATGTTTTTCGATAAGCCCTATTATCTCGAGCCGACCAAACAGGGCCGCCACGCCTATGCGCTCTTGCGCGAAGCGCTCTCGACGAGCAATCGCGTGGCGATCGCGCGCGTCGTTCTACGCTCCAAAGAATATATCTGCGCCGTAAAACCCAATGGCGACGCACTGCTCATGGAATTGATGCATTGGGCGGAAGAACTCGTCGATCAATCGACGCTGGACTTTCCCGAATCGTCGAAGCTGCCTGAAGCCGAGATGAAGATGGCCAAGATGCTGATCGATTCCATGACCGTCGAAGCGTTCGAGCCGGAGAAATTCGCGAACAAGTACCACGACGAATTGCTCGAGATGATCGAGGCGCGCGCGGCCGGCAAAGAATTGCCCGAAGCGCCGAAGAAGGCGCCGTCGCGCGGCAAGGTGGTCAATCTTATGGACGTGCTGCAACAGTCACTCGAAGCGAGCAAAAAACAGCGCGGGGAACGCGAGACCGCCGCGGAAAAAGGCGCGCCCAAGCGCCGTAAGAAAACCGCCGCTTAGAGTTCGGCTTCGGCCGCGGCGGCGGAGGCCGTTGCCGACTGCACCGGATCGCACCCGGGCATTCCGGCGCCGACGGCGATAGCGCTGCGCTCCTCGGATCGCGTCGCCGCCAAACCCATCGCAAGCGCGATCGCCGAGAGAACCGCCGAGGTGACGCCGGCGTACGGCGAGCCGTACTTTGTAAGTAGTCCCGTCGATGCGAGCGGCGAGACGATGCCCGCAAACGAATCGAGCGACGACGATACCCCGAGTACGGTGCCTTGGCGATTGTCGGCCGCCGCGTTGCTGATCAGCGCGGTGATGCCGGTGTTTGCAAACGCCATGCCGATCGAAAAGAGCGGTGCCATGATCGCCAGCAGCACGAGGCCGTGTACCTCGGCGACCAGCAGGAACGCTGCGAGCAGCGAGACGAGTCCGAGACTCGACATGTTGCGATCGCCGACCCGTTCGGAGACGCGGCTCACGACAAAGATGTTGATGCCGACGCCGAGCACGGAAACGAGCGAAAAGAAATAATCCGTCTGCGCGAGTCCGAAGTGCAGTTGCTGCTTCAAATACAGCGCCATGACCGAGAACCAGGCATACAAGCCGAGCGAGAGGGCGAGTTTTTGATACAGAATCCGAGCCAAGTGCGGATCGGAGAACGTCTGGCCGATGTCGCGTAATCGGACTTGGCTCTGCGCTTCCTGCTCCTTCGTTCGCGATTCCGGCAGCAGCACGATGGTGAGCACGAGCGTGATGAATTGCAGCCCGGATGCCACGAGAAACGGCACCGCAAACCCGTAGTGCGCGAACAAAAAACCGCCGCCGAGCGGCCCGAAAATCATGCCGGCGCCGAACATCGCGCCGATCAACCCGAAGGCACGCGAGCGGTCTTTTGGAGCCACCAGATCGGCGACGTAGGCTTGCGTGATTCCGATATTGCCGCCGGAGATACCCTCGACTATTCGCGCGATGAAGACCCAGGTGAGGTCGGGTGCGAACGCAAGCATCGCCCAGCCGATGGTCGCTCCGACCTGGCTAATGATCAGCACCGCTTTACGGCCGATGCGATCCGAAACGTTGCCCCAGACCGGTCCGGCGAGCAGTTGGCAAAACGAAAACGTCGAGAACAGGACGCCGACCATGATTGCCGAGGCGTGAAAATGCGTGACGAAATACGGCAGCATCGGGATCAGCATGCTGAACCCGAGGATATCGATGAACGTGATCCCGAGGATCGGAATCAGGCGGCGAATCATTCGGCCTCGATCGGGAGAACGAGCGTTTCGACGCGTTCGCTCTTGCGCACGACGCCGAGTTTGTAGGGGCGCTGCAGATCGATGAGGGTGAGCCGTTTGTGCAGGTCGTCGATCCCGCGCAGGCGGTGCTCTTCGAATTGCACGACGACGTCGCCTTCGCGCAATCCGGCCGTCTGGGCCGGGCTGCCGGGTTCCACCGAGATCACGAGCAGTCCGTGACGATCGGCGAGCGCGTGACGGCGCGCCAAATGCACGGGCAACTCGATATCCTGACCGGCGATTCCGAGATAACCGCGGCGAACGTGTCCATCGCGCATCAGCACGCCGCCGATAAACTTCGCCGTATTGATGGCGATGGCAAAGCAAATGCCCTGCCCGGGAAAGACCGCGGTATTCACGCCGGCGACGGCGCCGCTAGCAGTCACGAGCGGCCCGCCGGAGTTTCCGGGATTCAACGCAGCGTCGGTCTGAATGATGTTGTCCATCAACCGCCCCGATTGCGAGCGCAGCGTGCGCCCGAGCGCGCTGACGACGCCGGCCGTAACCGTATACTGCAAACCGTACGGATTGCCGACCGCGACCACCAGTTGTCCGGGGCGCAGCGCGGCGGAATCGCCAAGCCGCGCGGGAACGAGATCCGGAGCATCGATGCGCACGATCGCGATATCGGTATGCGGATCTTCGCCGATTGCTTGAGCCGGAAATTCGCGCCCGTCGAGCAGCGAGACGGTGATACGCTCCGCCCCGTTGACGACGTGGCTATTGGTCAGCACGAACCCGTCGGGCGTGAAAATGAAACCCGAACCATTGCCGCCGTGACGGCCGTTGCGCACCTCGATATTGACGACCGAGGGGCTCACCGTTTCGGCGGCATGGGTCACCGCTTGTGAGTAGGCATCGAGCGGATCGCTATCCGAGAGAAGTCGCAAGGGAACTGACATACGTGGCCACCAAAAACCGCGCTGCGCTCGCCGGGTTGCGCCTAGTCGAGGAGGGCTCGGGCACCGAGAGGCGAATCGGCCTCGGTCCGCGCCCGGATGGCGGAATTGGTAGACGCGCTGGTTTCAGGTATCAGTGGCCGCAAGGCCGTGGGGGTTCGAGTCCCTTTTCGGGCAAGTAAAGTCGCGCCGAGCGCTGCAAAAGACAAGGCGCGCAACATCCTCATGGTTCGACAAGCTCACCATGACAACACCACGCTTCCTTCTTTTTTGTCATCCTGAGCTTGTCGAAGGACGAGCCTGTCGAAGGACGGAGCCTGTCGAAGGACGAGCCCGTCGAAGGACGTGGTTCGACAAACTCACCATGACAACACCACACTTACTTCTTTTTGTCATCCTGAGCTTGTCGAAGGACGGAGCTTGTCGAAGGACGAGCCCGTCGAAGGACGTGGTTCGATAAGCTCACCATGACAAGAACAACGAGCAGATTCAGGCGGGTGGTGAGCGTTCGATGACCGATTGTGCGAGTGCGGCGTTTCACCGCGCTCGATCCGTCATAGTGGTAGAAGGAGTATGAGATCTTGATGGACGTTTCCCTTATCACCTACGCGGTTGCCGACCTGACCAAAGCC
>DATBTN010000030.1 GCA_036559195.1 Candidatus Baltobacteraceae bacterium | reverse complement strand
ACATCGACGCCAGCGCCGAGTAGACCGGCGACTCCGGCGGCGGCAATCGTCGTTGCCATTCGCATGCCCGGGCACGCGTGCGCGCCGAGACCGAACGTGTATGTGCGCGTGGCGCGCGGGTCTCGGTTGGCCGCTGCCACTACGACGAGGACGGCATCGCCGCGCGCGATCTGCGAACCCATCAACTTCACGTCGCGGTCGGCAAATCGGCGGGTGTTTTGAACCGGCGCGTCGTCCCGTACCACGTCGGTCACGAACGCGTGCAAGAGTTCCATTTCGCCGGCGAGCGATCGGCGCAGCGACTCGGGGCGGCGCGCGAGCGCGACGAGCGTATTGCCGATCAGTCCCGCCGTAGCCTCGTACCCTTGCAGCAAGAACCCGATCGCGTTTGCGACCGCCACATCGTCCCCGATTCCGCTTTTTCGCGCTTCGCGCAAAAGCCGTGCGCAAAGAGAATGCGGTTCCACTTCTTCGGCGAGAGCCGCCCGCAGCGCAACGGTCGCAGAAACGCCTCGTGCAATCTCGCCCGGCCCGCTGGCGGGGAAAATAGCATGAACGAACTCGCGAGTCCACGACGTCGCCCGCATTGCGCGCTCGAGCGGCAGGCCGAGCGTCGCAGCCGTCACGAGGGCGGGATATTCGAACGCGTACGATGCGATGGCCGCCGGGTCGTCGATGGCGAGCGCCTTCGATAGTAAGCGCGCGCAGCGGTCGTTCGTTGCCGCAAGCTCGTTCCAATCGGTTCCGTCCAGTGCGGTGCCGACGGCCCCTTTTAGCGCAACGTGCGATGGGCCGTCGGTCATACGTACGAGGCGTCCGAATATCTCGCCAACGCCCGTGCCGGCGATGGACCCCGGAACCGGTTGCCCGATCGGGCGAACGCGCATGACCGGGCACGACAGAACTGCCTCGACCGCCTCTGCGCTGGCCGCAACCCACATCGCGAGACGTTCGTCACGAAAGAGCGGGCGTTCCGAAACCAAGCTCGCGTAATACGGATAGGGGTTCGCTGCGGTCACCGCGCCGATCGGGTCGTATTCGCTGCTCACGGGCGTTCGAACCGAACGCCGAAGCGGCGCGTAAATTCGGCGCGGCCGGCCGGCGTTACGTGCAGCGCGCGATCGTGCCCGTTGCGCTCGAGCCAGCGCGCCGAAAGAAAGCGATCGAGAACGCACGCGCCGAGGCTCCCCGCGAGATGCGCGCGCCGCTCGGTCCAATCGGTGCACGCTCGCGCGAAGGTTCGCCGGCCGGTGCGGGCGCGATCGACATCGACCTCCAGCCTCGCAAAGAATCGCGCCCCGCCGGGCGTGAGATCGAACCCGTCGCCTGCCGCTCGAATCGCGCCACGTTCGACGAGACGTTCGGTGATCGCTACGCCGAGGCGCCCCGCGAGATGATCGTAGCACGAGCGCGCTTCGCGCAACTTCGTCATCGCGACGCTCTGACTTAAGCCGAGGATCGGCTCGCTGCCGGCAATTGCGGCAAGCGCCTCGAGCGCGCGGCTCACGTCGGCGGATGCGAGGCGGAATAATCGCTGCCGCCCGGCCGCCGTGGCGTGCAGCAGGCCGCCGGCGACGAGCTTTGCGAGGTGCGCGCTAGCGGCCTGCGGCGAAGCCCCCGCGTGAAACGCCAGCTCCGATGCCGGATGCTCGCGTCCATCGAGCAACGCGACGAGCATTGCGGCGCGAACGGGATCGCCGATGAGCGCCCCAACGGCGGCAACGTTTGGATCGGCCCGATGGCGGGTGGATGTTCGCCGTATCATGGTCCGATCATAGCACGGCGATAGTTCAGGCGTCCCTGAAGTGTCGCTGGGCGGCCATCCGCGTCGACCCCTTGTCAAAGGCGTTTTGGTAAGCAGTAGACCTTCGGAACCACTACTTTCGAGGAGGCTACAGATGCAAACCACCATCGTGCCGGCGCAGCGGGCGGTCGAGTTCGGAATCTATCGCGACGGCGACAATAACCTGGACCAGTCGCAGGGCGTAACGCTCGGCCAGGCGCTGCAGAGCAGCGCGAAGGATTCGCGCGTCGAGTACACCGTGCAGGATACGACGGCGCTTCGGCACGCGCACGGTGACATCGTCGAAGGCAAGCTGCGCACGGATTCGTTCACGATTGCTGACGGCCAAATCGGTCAGGCGCGCATAAGTACGCCGCACGATATGGCGGATCCTAAGAATCTCGCGCGATTCGTTGCCGATACGCTGGATAACGCGCAGCGATCCGGTGCGAAGCAGACGTGGATCGAGTTGACCGATCACGGTGCCGGCGACGGCGGCGGCCTGGAGGCGGACAGCGCGAAGCAGATCATGCCGATGCCGAGCATCGCTCAGGCGATCGCGGACGGCATGAAGCTGCACGCCGCGGAGCACCCGGAAGATGCGGATCGCAAAGTGGACGGCGTCGTTGCGAACCAATGCTTGATGGCTTCGCTCGGGTTCGCAGATGCGCTTTCGCACGCAGGCGTTCGATACTTGGCGGCGAGCCCCGAAACGATGGTCTCACCGGGCGTTCCAAGCGACGTTGCCGATGCGATCGCGAAGAATCCGAACGATCCGGCGGCGATGGGTCGCGCGCTCGTCAACGACGTCATGCATCAAAAGTACGGGCAGGACGGCTTCACGTGGGGGCCTGCAGCCGCCTTCGACGTGCTCGATCTCGACCGCGCGAAGATGCACTGCGTCGAAACCTCGGTTAAGGCGCTCAACGATGCGATCGGCGCGCAAAAGGGCAACGCGCAGGCCGTTGCAGCTCTTCGCGACGATGCAAAACATAACGCGGGCATGGTGCGTTTTCCGGATGCGACGCCGGATATGCCGTGGCACGCGGATCGTCCGGCGATCGCGCTTTACGATACCATCGCTTCCGACAAACGATTAGAGCCAGCGCTCCGCAGCGCCGCGCGCAATGCGGAGAACGCCGTCTCGAGCATCGTAGTGGCGCACAAAGAGAGCAAACACTTCGCTCCGTTCGACGGCTCGAGCTATGCCGACGCTGCCGGTCCGACGACGCACTTTCCGATCAGCGCGAAGCAAGTCGATCCATGGGCTCCGAAGGTCAGCGAAACGCAGAACCGCTTCTTCAACGAGACCGACGCCGCTCTCGCCGAACGCGTCCTCGCCTGAAGGGGGCATGCCGGGCTCGTCTACAAGGGCAGCCGTGGCAGCCATCATCACTTTGTCGACCCAGCCACAGGAAAGAAGTACACGTTAGCCGGCAGCCCATCGAAGGAGCTGGGCGCAGATGCGTGGGAGAACGTACAAGCCATCCTGAGGCAGCTAGGGCATAAATTATGACGTTTACCGCAATAATCGAGCCGACGAATACGGGGTACTCGGGTTATAGCGCTAAAAACGCCGGCTCCTATGAAACGGCGGGCTCGTCGATTCGCAAGGTGCGAACGCCTGCGTCGATCGAGGCGCGCGCACCGATTGGGATCGTCCATTGTTCGTCGATGTGGCCGATGCGCGCGCCGGTGAAGACCGGTACGCCGAGATCGCCGAGGCGGTCGGCCAGCGTACGCGCGAGCGGCATCTGCGCATAGACGTGCTCGCTATCGACGTCGCAGTCGCGGCATTGTCCAATCGCGATGCCGGCAAGTCCGGCGAACGCGCCGCTCAATCGCAGCTGCGTCAACATGCGGTCGATCTTGTAGGGCGCTTCGCCCACTTCTTCCACGAAAAGGATCGCCTCACGGAGGGCGATCGCGTACGGCGTCCCCACGAGCCCGGCGAGCAGCGAGAGATTGCCGCCCCGCAGAATACCGCTCGCGCGCCCACCGGTAATCGTCGCGCCGTCTTCAATCGGAAACGTTCCCAGCGGTTCGGCGATGCAGACCGCGCGACGCAAGGCCGCAACGACCTCCGGTGTAAACTGCGAGAGCGCGGCGACCGGACCGTGAAAGGTTACGAGGCCGGCTCGCGCGGTCACCGCGTTGAGGATGGCGGTGAGATCCGAGTAACCGAGAATGACCTTGGGGTCGTTCCGCAGCGCTTCGTAGTCGAGCGCGTGGAGGATGCGCATCGTGCCATAGCCGCCGCGCAGCGCGAAGATCCCCCGCACCTGCGGATCGCGTGCGGCCTCGTTGAAATCCCGCGCGCGCTCGTCGTCGCTGCCGGCCAGATAGCCGTCGCGGCGCGCGGCGTTTCGCCCGGGGCGCGGCTCGAAGCCGAGCGATCGAACGGCCTCGCAGGCACGAACGAGCTCCGCCTCATCGGCGAGCGGGCCTGCCGGCGAGATGAGCGCGACGATATCGCCGGGGTGTAACGCGGGCGGGCGGATCATCGAATCAACGCTACGCGTTCGGGATAGATCGGCCGGTTGATGATGCGCTCGAGCGCGCTCGCGCTCGCGGTGAGTACCAGGTCGCAAAAGCGTCCGAAATCTTCGCGCTCGGCTTCGCCCTCGGCGAAGCGTTCGTTTTTGGTGAGATCGACTTTCCCGTCGATCGGTAAGAACCGAACGAACCGGCCATCGTCGTCGATGCCGGCCTCGACCAGGCCCTCGTCTTCGAAGATTCGCACGGCAATGCTCACGGTGCGTTCGTTGGCCTTATCGAGATCGAGCGTGCGCGCTACGTCGATAAAACTCGAGCGCAGCACGCCGTCGCCGGCCAAGCCGCGCATGCCTTTGTAGAGTTCGCGTAAGACGTGAATCGTCGGCGCCTCCCGGTCGATGATGAATTCGTTGATCCGCTTATCCGCTTCGCCGAAGAGCAGGTGGATCTGCGCGTCGGCACCGTCCCGCCCGGCGCGACCGGCCTGCTGATTAAACTCCGTGAAGTCGAAGTTCAAATGGTAGAGCACCACGTGCCGAACGTCGGGAAGATCGATCCCTTCGCCGAACGCCGACGTTGCGACGACCACTCGCAGACCGTTGCTGCGAAAGAGCGCCTCCACCTGCGCGCGATCCGCCGAGTTCATGCCGGCGTGATAGAACATCACCTCGTTGCCGAAGCTCGCTCGCAGCGCCTCGGCGACGGCGGCCGCCTCGCTGCGCGAATTGCAGTACACGATCGCTCTGCCGCCGTCGGCGAAAAGCTCGCGCAGATACGCAAGTTTCTGATTCTTATCGCGCTTTCCGCGCGCGTCCACCACATGCAGGTTTTCCCGCACTGTCGGGTCGATCACCCACGCCTCGATCCGCAATTCGCGAACGATGTGATCGAAGGCATCGTCGGCGGCCGTTGCGGTTAATGCGAGAACCTGCGGATTGCCGAGCGATGCGATCGTTCGGCCGAGCGCGCCGTAGGCCGCGCGGTGATTCGATTCGAAGAGGTGGTGCGCTTCGTCGACCACCACGAACGAGGGCGTGCTGCGGCCGCCAAATGCGTCGCGATGAAACTGTAAGAACTCCGGCGTCGAGAGGATGATATCCCACGTGCCGTCTTCCAAGGCACTCATTAGCTCGGCGCGCTCTTGCGACGAGATCGCACCGTTCGCCCGCAGCACGCGCAAGCCGAATCCGTCGAATCGCCGCACGAGGGCCTCGTACTGATCGTTCGCCAGCGCGCGCAATGGGTAGAGTACGAGCGTCTTCTGCTCGCCATCGAGCGCTCGATACGCCGCCGGATATTGAAAGCAAAACGATTTACCGCGACCGGTTCCCAGCACGGCAAGGGTGTTTTTGCGCGCATCGACGCGCGCGAGCACGGCATTCTGCGCATCCCGCGGTTGGCGCTCGCCGATGAGGGCGCTGCGAATCTGATCGTGGTCGGCGACCGCGCGCGAGGCGATGTCGAACGCGCCCAGCTTTTGTTCGTATTCGCGCTCGACGTAGATGTTGACGCCGCGATGGCGCTCGCCCGATCCCGACGGTCCGCCGGTGAGCGACTCGATATGCGCGCGGTAGCGCGTCCCGCCGTCGAGTAGCGGTGCCAAGTGTTTGGCGATGCCCTTATTCAAGAAGCCGACTTGGAGCTGTCCGTATCGCACCGCGATCGCGTTGGGATCGTACGGATTCTCCGGCTGGCGCGCGAGCGTTAGCGCGCTTCCGACTTGCAGGCCCGCTACCAGGTCCTGGCGTCCCTCGAACGACACGCCGGCGATCTTGGTGTGGAACGCGTGCGCTTCGCCGATACTCGAATAGCGATCGCGCTCCAAGTATTGCGCGCGCTCGGCGAAGACGCGCTCGACAAACTCGTCGATGGATTCGTGCTGCCCTTCGACAGGCTCAGGATGACCAGGCGGCTCTTTGTCACGCCGCGCCGGTCGAAGAACCGCGTCGGCATCCGTGGAAAAGCTCTCAAGCACGCGTTCGAAGGCCGCTTCCGACGCGGTCGGAAGCGGCAACGCGCGGTTAGCTGTTGTGCGGGTGGGCCGACTCATGCTCCGGCGGCAACGGCTGCTCGGGTTCGAAACCTTCGAGATTGAGCTTCACTTCTTCGTGACCTTGATCGAATGCCTCATCGTGCATGCCCGCATTTTGCGCGTCGAGCGGATCCATCTGCTCGTCGTCCTGCTCCATCGCCGGCTCGTCGAGTGCCGTCGCGCCGGCGACTTCGTCGCGCTTGCGTTTGTAACGCGCGGGTCCGGCGGTCGTCCGCGTGGTGGACTTGCCTTTTGCGCGGCGTTCTTTGCGGGCCGCAACGATATCTTCGCGAGCGGCGCCGCCCTGCGAGCCGAGCGACTTCGCCTCGGCCACGGTGCGCGCCGAACGCGTGCGGTCGACCGCGCCTTCGCGGCGCTTGCGCGCGGCGACTTCGAGCTGACGTTTGCGGAAGACGAGCACGAGCGGGGCCGAGTAAAAGATCGAGTGGTAGCCGCCCGAGCAGATGCCGACAAGCAGCGCGAACGCAAAGTTCTTGAGCGAGCCGCCGCCGAACGCGAGCAACGCGACGAGCGTGATCACGACGGTTGCGAGCGTGTTGAACGAGCGCGTCATCGTCTGAAGAATCGAGGTGTTGACGATCTTGTCGTACGCCTGGCCCGCCATCAGCTTCGTGTTCTCGCGGATTCGATCGAGAATGACGATCGTGTCCATAACCGAGTAGCCGATGACCGTGAGCACCGCTGCCAAGAATGCGTCGTCGGCCGGCCGGTCGGCGATCGCGTAAATACCGATCATCATCGCAGCGTCGCGAACGAGCGCGATGACGGTGACCAAACCGAAGATGTAGTTCCAGCCGAACCGGAATGCGATGTAGAGGAATTGAATGCCGAGCGCGATCAGCAACGCCCAAAGCGCTTTGGTCAGGTACTCTTTACCGAGCGACGGACCGACCGAGGCGATTTGCGAGAGCGAGCGGTCGACCGGCGCAACCGAATTGAGCGCCTTCCACAGCCTGCCCGCGTCGTTGCCGAAAGCGACCTGGGTATCGATCGAATACTTCGATGCGAGTCCGGCCGTGTTCGAACCGACGGTCGTAATGCGCGCGTCGTTGACGCCGATGCCGACGAGTGCCGAGCGCAGTTGATCCTGCGCGACCGGCTTGGTGTAGGCAACGTCAACGCTCGTCCCGCCCGTAAACGAGAGGCCGAGCCGCAGCGCGTGCGACGGTTGGAAGCCGCCGCCCGGCGCCGTCGACGCGTGATAGATCATGGCCGCGAAACCGATGGCGATGATGACGTACGAGATCGCGGAGACGGTGCGGAACCAACCGACGACGTTCCAATTGAGTCTACGAAATAACATCGGTTAGGCTCCTACCTTAGCGAAGACGCCGACGTCTTCGGCCTTGACGCCGTACGCGGTCGGCGCCGAGATCAAATCGTTGTCGACGATCACGTCCATAAAGAATCGCGTGATGAACACCGCCGTAATCAGCGAAAGCAGCGTTCCCCAGAAGAGCGTGAACGCAAAACCCTTCACCGTGCCGGTGCCGAGCATGTAGAGCACGCCCGCGCCGACGATCGTGGTGAAGTGGCTATCGAAGACGGCCGAAAACGCGCGCGAGAAACCAACGCGCACTGCGGCGCGCAGCGTCTTGCCCGCCCAAATCTCTTCTTTTAAGCGTTCGAAGATCAGTACGTTCGCATCGACGGCCATACCGATCGAGAGCACGAAGCCCGCGATGCCCGGCAGCGTGAGCGTTGCGTGCGCGATCGCGAGCACCATGAGCATCATCAGCACGTAGATGATCAGCGCTACGTCGGCCAGGAACCCCGGCATGCGATAGACGAGGATCATGAAGAGCAAGACGACGCCCAGGCCAACCATCGAGGCGTAGAGCGATTTCACGAGATCGATCTTGCCGAGCGACGGCCCGATGGTCTCGTTCTCAACGATCTTCACGCTCACCGGCAGGGCGCCGGCGTTGAGTTCGTTAGCGAGCGTGATCGTATAATCTTGCGTGAACGATCCGGTGATCTCGCCGCTCCCAAAGATCGGACTTTGGATCGTCGCGGCCGAAAGATATTTCTTATCCAAAAAGATCGCGAGCAGCTTGCCGACGTTCTTCGTCGTCAGGTCGCCGAACTTCTTGGGGTCTTTCGTCTGGAACTGAATGTTCGGATTGTTCGATTGATCGTAGCCGGCTTGCGCGGCTTTTAATTCTTTGCCCGAATAGACGACCGGACCGCTCGCGTTGTAGGAGCCGATCTTGACGTAATCGCACGCTTTGGTGTTCTTCGGGTTAGCCGTGCAGGCGGCGAGCGCCGCATCCGACTTCGTCAGCACGTCCGGCGGCATGATCTTGTATTCGAGTACCGCAACCTGCTTGAGCAATTGCTCGGCCTGCTCCGGGTTCTTCACCTGCGGCAGTTCGACCAAGATTCGATCCGAACCGACGTTGGTGATCTGCGGTTCGGTGACGCCGAGACTGTTGATGCGGTTGTCGATAACGTCGCGCGTCTGCGCCTGCACCTGCGGGGTGATCTTGGGAACGTCGGCAGTCGGATAGAGCTGGAGCAGCAGCCGAACGCCGCCGCTCAGGTCGAGCCCGAGGTGAACGTTTTTCTGCACGGGTAAAACCGCCCAGAGGCTAAAGGCGATCATCGCCGCAATGACGATCGCCTTGATCGGATTCCGTAGTCTATTCCAGCTCATATCCGTCCAGGGGAAAAGCAGCGCCGCGGCGCGGTAGGCCCGCCCGCAGCGTCAAACGCACAAAGTTTAGCAGGCCCGGCTAGGGCCGTCAAACTCCCCGAAGTTCGCCCGGGGGCTTAGGGGACCTGCGCGGCCGCTCGCACGATTCCCGCAGGCCGCAGTTCCAGCTCCGGCGGCAGCTCGCCGTAGCTGTAGACGTCGAGCCGAACCCCGGAACGCAACAAGAACTCCGCCAGGACCGGGCGGGCTCCCGCCGTGCAGACGATCGCCGCACGGTCGGCCGGGGTCTTCATCTTATACTCCACCGCACGCTCCCGAATCGTGAGGGCCAGCTCGGGCTCCGGCCCGCCCCCGGCGACCGCCCGCTCCAGCTCGGGGTCGAGCAAGAGCGGCTCCAGTAGGCCCAGTCCGCGTCGCCGCAACTGGGAAGGCACGATCGCGCGCCGAGCGGCCTCGGCCAGCTCCCGCGGATCGCGACTTTCGGGCGCCGCATCGAGCATCGCCTCGAGCACCGCGACCGGATCGCGCGGCCAGACCCGCTCGCGCACCAGCAGCGCAAACGCCTTCTGCACGGCGGCCAACGGCAGTGCCTCCGTGCCGATCTCTTTGACGAGCGTCGGCACGCTCGCTCGCAAATGTTCGAGCAGCGTTTGCAGTTCTTGACGGCCCAGCAACGCCGCTGCGTGCGTGCGCGCCGCCTCCGCGAGATGCGAACCGACGATCGAGATCGCGTCGAATACGAGCGCCCCGGCCGCACACGCGCGCTCGCGCTCGCGCGGATCGATCCAGCGCGCGGGCAGGCCGTAGACCGGCTCGCGCGCGAGTTCGCCGCCGATGCGCGCGAGCAGCGGCTCCTCGCCGACCGCGAGCATTTGCTCGAGCAGCAAGACGCCGTCGCCGGCGAGTTCGTCGCGCACGCGAATCGCGTACGTATCGGGATCGCGCGCGAGATCGTCGCGCAGCCGAACGCCGGGGAGCACGATGCCGATCTCCGCGGCCAGCGCGCGCCGCACTTCGCCGACACGATCGAGCAGCGCGTCGGCGAGCGGCGCAGCCAGCAACGCCGCGAGGTTCGCGCCGACTTCAATCGAGATCGCATCGACGCCGACGAGCCCCAGCGCCATCTCGGGGCGGCGTATCGCTTGGCGTTTCGCCGTCTCGCGCGCACGGCGCGCGTCGTCGCTAACGCGTTCGTTTCGGCGCGCGGCAAGCTGCGCTCCGCCCAGGGCGCAGAGCCCGAGCACGACGAAGACCGGACGCGGCAGCGCCGGAACGAGCGCGAGCGCGAGCAGCAGACCGCCGGCCACTCGCAACACGTCGGGACGCGCGAACAGCTGCGCGGCGAGATCGGCGCCGAGCGAGCCTTCCGCCGCAACGCGCGTGACCATCATGCCCATCGCGGTCGAGAGTAAGAACGCGGGCAGCGTAGTCACGAGCGCGTTACCGATCGAGAGCAACGCGAACGTATCGAGCGCGTCGAGAGGGGACATACCGCGATACGCTACGCCCACCACGACGCCGCCCACCAGATTGAGCGCCACGATCACCAGCGCCGCGATCGCATCGCCCTTCACGAATTTTCCGGCGCCGTCCATCGCACCGTAAAAGTCGGCCTCGCGCTGCACCAGCTCGCGCTTGCGCCGCGCACCGTCGGCGTCGAGCGCGCCTGCGTGCACGTCGGCATCGATCGCCATCTGTTTGCCGGGCATCGCATCGAGCGTGAAACGGGCGGCGACTTCGGCAACGCGCTGCGACCCGCTCGCGATGACGATGAACTGAATCGTCACCAGAATCGCAAAGACGATCAGCCCCACGACCAAGTTTCCGCGCACCACGAATTGTCCGAAAGCCGGAATGATCGCGCCGACGCCGCCGGCGATATGCCCCTGCGTGAGGATCAGCCGCGTCGCCGAGACGTCGAGCGAGAGCCGGAAGAGCGTAGCCACCAACAGCGCGGGCGCGAAGGCCGAGAATTGCAGCGGCTCCTCGATCGTAACGCTCAACAGCAATACCAGCGCCGACCCGAACACGTTGACGCCGAGCAGCACGTCGAGCAGCCACGGCGGCAACGGCACGATCAGAATTGCGACGATCGAAAGCAGCAGCGCGGCAAAGGCATACGTCGAGTAGCGCTTCATCCGAGCGCTCCGGACTTAGCCAGCGCCGCCACGATTTCCGCGACGGCGACATAGGTTGCGTGCGGAATCGCCTCGCCGGGCCAAGCGGCGGCGTAGAGTTCCCGCGCGAGCGGCACGTTCTCGACGAGTGGAATGCGATGCTGCGCCGCGAGTTCGCGCACGCGAGCCGCCGCCGCATCGGCGGCTCGAACCAGCACGCGCGGCACCGCGACGTCGGGCGGCCGGTACGCAAGCGCGATCGCGATATGCGTTGGATTGGTGATCACGAACGCGGCGTCGCGCACCCGCGATAGCTGCCCGCGTGCGAATTGCCGATGCAGCTGTTTGCGGCGCCCGCGCGCGAACGGATCGCCCTCGTGCTCTTTGGTCTCGCGTTTCAATTCATCGAACGACATGCGCAGCTTCTTGCGCCAGGCCCCAAGCTGCACGCCGTAATCGAGCGCGGCGAACGCGCCGCCGATCGCGCAGGCGATGGCGGCATCGCGCAAGGCGCCGGCCCACGCGATCGCACCCACGCTCGCGACGCCCGCACCGCGCATCGCGGCGCCGCAAATCTGCATGGCCAGCGGCCCGATCGCCGCCGCCGCGCACGCGAACGCCGCGCTCGCGCGTACCGCACCGATCGCCGCTTCGCGCGAGCAGATCCGCTTCAGACCCTCCTGCGGTGCTAAGCGCTCGGGCTTTACCGAGATCGCAACGAACCGCAGCCCACCCGATTGAACGAGCGAAATCGCGAGGCTCGCCATCGCGGCGCCCGCGACCGGCAGCATCGCCAGCGCCACGATCGTTGCCAGCGCCGCGCGATCGCAACGGCCCGCGGCCGCCGCACTCAGGGCCGCGCTCGCGGCAGCTCCCAGCGGACGCGCGATCGCGGTGCAGCAGGCGAGTGCCGCTGCAAACGCACCGATCGTCGAAAGCTCTTGCGAACGCGCGCTATTGCCTTCCCGCCGCGCGCGCTCCAATCGCGTCTGGGTTGCTTCGAAGTGTTTTTCTCCGCCGCCGTCGGCCATTCACGGCCCTCCCAAAAACGGCAAGAACAGCCACGGCCGCCCGCTCTGCGCGTACAGCAGCGGCAGCGCGACGATCGTGGCCGCGAGCGCTCCCAAGAAAACGATCGGAAACGAAAGTGCGAAACTCGCAAATCGCGGAATGACCCGCGTCAACGCGCCGAGCGTCACCTGCAACACGAAGGCTAGCGCGATCGCCGGTCCCGCTACCAAGAGGGCGGCCTCGACGATCGCAACCGGCAGCGCAAACGCAAACTGCGCGAGCGCGTGGGTACCGATCGGCCCTCCCGGCGGTACGCGCTCGAAACTTCTCGCGAACATCAGAATCACGATCCGATAGCCGCCGAGCAAAAAGAATCCGGCCAGGAACACGTTGGACCAGATCCGCCCGAAGCCGCTGGGCGCGTACAACTGCGCGGCCGGCACGCTTGCGCGAATGCCGACGTAGTCGTCGAGCGCGCGGCCGCCCGCATACGCGCCGTCGTACAGCACCGACGCCGCAATGCCGATCGCCGCACCGATGCCGACTTCGATCGCCAACGCGAGAACGAACGCCATCCCGTCGGGCGCGTGCATCTCGCGCACCACGGGCGTCAGGCCTACGGCGAGCACGAGCGCGAGTCCGGCGCGCGCCGCGTGCGGCACGCTCGGGTGCGAGAACCCCGGCGCGCGCGAAACGAATCCGACGCACCGTCCGAACACCAGCAACTCCGCGCCGCTACCCACGCACGAGCGCCGGTATCTGGGCGAGCACGTCGGTAAAGAGTC
>DATBTN010000029.1 GCA_036559195.1 Candidatus Baltobacteraceae bacterium | reverse complement strand
CGGGTCGATTCGGTCGCGCAGCCAGCTGCCGATCGGACACATATCGTCGCGTTTGACGAAGTCGAGCGGGATGTCGACCGGGCGCCCGCGCAGGAATGCCCGGCCGCGATCCACCCATACCTGGTGCATCGACCGTGCGTCAAGCGACTGCATCAATAAAATTTCTCGTTCCTGCGACGAGAGCACGACCGGGGCGCTTGCGAGAGGTTCGCCTGACATACCTCGCTGTTACCCGTATATTGAGCGCGTGACGCGCTGGGGTTGTGGCTTAGTGGTAGGCGGCCAGCTTGACGGTGGTCGCGCCGAGAGCCTGTGCCAGGTCGTAATGTGCCTGGTCGGAGATCAGGTGGTAGTTGGATCGGCCGATTTGCTTCATGAAGTTGCGTTCGTCACAACGTAATCGAGGAACCAGCCTTTGTAGTACGTGCCGTTCGCGAGCGTCGTGCCTTTAAGCGTCGGGTTTGGAAACTTCACGTGGCCGCGAGAGCGCGACGCACCGCGTCGATCGAGCGTGCTCTACTTCAACGCGGTGAGCACGTAGGCGGCGACATCGTGAAGATCGCTCGGCGAGAGCCTCCAGCGCGGCATTACCCGGCTGAGCGGCTGACCGTTGTTGTCGATGCCGGTCGCAATCGCTCGTTCGAGAAGCGTTATCGTGTACGGGCGCGGCGCCTGACCCGTGACGAGCGCTTTATAGCGCAGGTCGGCGCTGACGGCGCCTCTGGCAAAGTGCAGGCCGCCGGCGCCGTCGGCGCGATGGCAAGCGGCGCAACTCGACATGAGCGCGGCCGGTCTCGCAACGATCTGTACGCCGCTCGAATTTTTGCCGGTTTGGAAGATCGACCGGCCATTCGCATTGACTGTCGGCGGCGGCGGAGCAGGCTTCGCATGCGAGGCACAAGCGCTCGTAGCGACAAGCAGCGCGGTGGCCGCGAGCAGTACGAGGTAACGATTCATCCGCGCATCTTCCCCGAGCGCTTCGTTTCGCCTTCAGCATAAACGACGAGGCGTTCGACAGGCTCCGTCCTTCGACAGGCTCGTCCTTCGACAGGCTCAGGATGACAAGGGGGTATTTTTTGTCATGCTGAGCTTGTCGAAGCATGAGTTTGTCGAAGCATGTGCGGGATTAGTGGGTGAGTTTGAAGATGGCTATGGCGTCGCCGTAGGGGTAGCCGAGTTGGAAGTTGCCGCCGGCGGCGACGGCGATGTATTGCACGCCGTTGACTTCGTAGGTGACCGGCGGCGCGTTGACGCCGGCGCCGAGTTGGTAGCGCCAGACGCGCGTTCCGGTTTTGGCGTTGAAGGCATCGAACCAGCCGTTGCCCTCGCCCATGAAGACGAGGTTGCCGCCGGTTGCGAGCGCGCCGCCGATGAGCGGTTGCGGCGCGACGTACTTCCAGGCGATCTTCCCGGTGTCCATGTTCACCGCCACGAACGGCCCGTTCTGCACGCCGTTTTTCGGAACGTTGGTGAACGCGCTGCCGAGCCGAATCTGGCCTTGGCGCGCCTTCGGTTCCTGCGTGGTGAAGTTCATGAGCTGATTCATCGCGAGCACGTATAGATCGTGCGTTTGCGGCGAGTAGGCCGGCGGCGACCATTCCGCTCCGCCGTTCGCACCCGGCAGCATCTGCACGCCGGCTTTGGTTGGCATCGAGAACATGTTCTTCGACATCATCACGTACGGCTCAGATTTGCGAATCAGTTTGCCGGTGCGCCGGTCGACGATGAAGATCCACCCCACCTTGCCGGCCTCGCCGGCAGCGGGAATCTTCTTGCCGTTCTGCGTGACGTCGAAGAGTACAGGATTACTCACGGCGTCGTAGTCCCACACGTCGTGTTTGACTTCTTGGTAGTACCAACGCAGTTTGCCGGTCGTTACATCGAGTGCGACGATCGAATCGGTGTAACGATTATCGCCGACGCGGCTCGAACCGTAGAGATCGGGATTCGGATTGCCGGTGCTGAAAATCAGCAAGCCGAGTTTCGGATCGATCGCCGGAGTGGTCCATACCATGCCGCCGCCGGTTTTCCAGGAGTCGCCTTGGAAGCTCTTCGGATCGGTCGACCACCACTGCCACTTCTGCGAACCCGTCGATGCATCGAATGCGGCGACGAAGCCGCGGATCGCCCATTCGCCGCCCGCGCTGCCGACGATCACTTCGCCACGGTAAAGCTGCGGCGCCATCGTTTCGGAGTAGCCGAGTTTCGGATCCGCGATGTCTTTCTGCCAGAGCACTTTGCCGCTGGCGGCATCGAGCGCGAGCAGCTTGTCGTCGAGCGTGACGACGTAGACTTTTCCGTATCCGACCGCGACGCCGCGATTGACCGGCCCGCAACAGATTTGGAACGTGCCGAGATTGTACGTGGTCTCCCAGATGCGCTCGCCGGTGGCGGCGTTGAGCGCCGCGATCTTCATCTTGTCGCTCACCACCGGCGTGGTGACGTACATGACGCCGCCAACGACGATCGGCGTCGTCTCGAAGCTCGCCGGCATGCCCGTCTGCACGATCGCGGCCGGTGCGAGCGAAGTGACGTTTCCGGCGTTGATCTGCGCGAGCGGCGAGTAGCGGTCGTTCGCGTAGGTGCGGCCGTGCAGCACCCAATCCGCGTTGTCGGTTGCGGCGCCGCTCATCATTGCATCGCTAACGTTCGCGTTCGCACCGGCCGGCATCGGGCCGAACTCTTGCGTCGTCGGGGCGGCCGCGCGCACGATCTCGTTGCTATTCGCGGGAGCGCCGCTCGCGTTCGCGGAGGGTTGCGCTCCGTTCGAGGCTAGCTGCACGTTTCCGAGCGTCGCGGTCTCCAACGCAGCGCTGCCGGAGGGGTAGCCATTTTGCTGGAGCAGGTATGCGGTGACCGCGAGATAGCTCGCCGTGCCGAGCGTTCCCGGTGCGTTAGCCGGCATCTGCTTGCTGATGAAATCGTACAACTGCGCGGCGGTTCCGTAGCCCGCTAGCTTCTGCCGAAAACTCGGGCCGGAGAGTGCGGGACCGCTCTGCCCCTGAAGCTTCGCACCGTGGCACTGCGAGCAGCTCGTAGCGTAGACCGACGCACCGGTTGCGGCCTGCGCATCCGTATATGCGCCGGCCGGAGCCGCGCTCATCGTCGCCGTGTTCGTCGTGTTGGTGCCGCCGCCGCTACTCGAGCAGGCGGCCAACGCGAAGGCGGCGAGTGCTGCGGGCACCGCGAGAAACGTACGCATGATGCTAACCCTCCACTAGCGCGTGTTTGGTCCATCCGGTTCGCGATTCCCCCGCGTGTGCCAGCCATGTGGCATCGCAAGCGACTAGCTTTAGCGCATGGATCTGCTTTCGCGACGGCGGTTTGCCGTGATCGATCTGGAGACGACCGGATTTAGTCCGGTCAACGATCGGATCGTCGAGATGGCGTGCGTGGTCGTCGTCGACGGCATCATCGCGCGCAGCTGGTCGACGCTCGTCAATCCGCAGCGCGAGATACCGCGCTATGCCACGGCCGTACACGGTATCCGCGATGCCGACGTCGCGCACGCGCCGCCGTTACGCACCGTCGAGCCGAGGCTTCGCGAGATGTGCGACGAGGCGGTTGTCGTGGCGCACAACGCGTCGTTCGATCTCGCGTTTTTGCCGTCGCTGCAGGCGTCGCCCTCGCTTTGCACGGTGCAACTCGCGCGCCGCGTCTTTCCCGACGCTCCGAATCACAAAAATCAAACGCTGCGCGCGTATCTCGAACTCGATAAGGACGATGCGTTTAAGGGGCTCGACGCGCACCGCGCGCTCTCCGACGCGCTGGTGACCGCCGGCATTTTGCTGCGCTGCCTCGAGCGCATGCGCGGCTCGGCTACGCCTCGGCCAGTTGGCTGCGCCCCGTATTACCAAGGTGCGCCGATCCGCTGCAGTGCGGCGAGGCTTCGCGCGACGATCGCCTCTTGAAACTCGGGCGATTCCGCGAAAATGAGCGTGCGTCGCGGCTGGAGATCGAGCGGCCACGGCACGACGCCGCCGGATATGAGGAGATCGCCGCCGATCGCATCGATGCGCTCCCGGCTGACGAGGCTCCACAACTCTTGTGCCGAGCGTTCGGGGAAGCGGTCTTCAACGGCGACGCGGAACATCGCCATCCGAAAGAATCCGCGCGTTAGAAAATCCGCATAACTCTCGCGGCCGACCGGCAAATCGAGTAACGC
>DATBTN010000028.1 GCA_036559195.1 Candidatus Baltobacteraceae bacterium | reverse complement strand
CCGCCAGCGTCGCGCGCATGCCCAAGAGCGCCAACACCCCGATCGCAACGAGCACGATCGCTACGCCCACCGCGAACCCGCCGGAGCCCGGCCACAAACTCTGCGCGAGCCGCGAGCCCAGATACTGCGCCGAGAACTGTGGTGTGTAGTGCCCGTGCGGCACCAGTACGCTGCGCACGCCCCATTCGAACGGCAGCGCGACGAGCGCGGTAACCGCGGTGCCGAGTGCGGCACCCGCAATCACGCGCACGAATCGCGAGCGCGTTGGCCAGGTGTACGCCGCGAGTACGGCGGCGGCGGCGATGCCGGGCGCCTTGATCATTGCCGAGCACGCGATAACGAACGCACCGAGTGCGGGATGTCCGCGCCGCACCACCACGATGCCGGCGAGCACGACCGCGAGCATCAGCGCGTCGTTATGTCCTTCGGCGCAGACCCAGATCGCGATCGGGTTGAGCGCGATGCCGATCGCCGCGGCCAGGCGTTGCGGCGTTGGAAATCCGCGTAACGCCGCGTAGAGCAGCGGTCCGCATGCAACGAGCGCAAGCGAGGCGACGACGCGCAGCCCGAGCAGCTGCGCCGCAACGCCGAGCGAAGCCAACGCGCCGACGATCTCGCGCGCCAGCAGCACGAACGCCGGACCGTACACGCAGACCGGCGGCGGATTGCTCCATTGCCAAATCGCCGCGCGAATGAGCGGATCGCGCAGGTGAAGCACGTGATGCGCGTAGGGATCGAATCCGTGCAGCGCCATCGCCCCGTACGCGCCATACGCATAGACGTCGCTCGAAAAAAGCACGGGAAAGAGCAGCGCCGCAGCCAGCGCCGCAGCGCTCGCCACAACGATCGCGCGCAGCGTGCGGTGCGGTGTGGAATCGATCGATTGCAGCGCGCGCCGCAACGCGAGCGCGTAGGCGACGCCTCCAATCGCGACCGCGATGAAGAGCGCGAGCCACATCACCGCGCCGAACGAGTGCCAATACGTCACCACCGGCACGGGCTGCGCGAGGTCGGTCGCGATGGATTTGGGCGGCAGCTGCAGCCAGAGCCGGCAGCCGATCGCGCCGATTGCGAAGGCGAGCGGAACGCCCGCGATTACGCGCATTCGGGAGCGGTTCGCCTCGCGTGAGCCAGCTCCGCTGCGCCGAGCGCGAGCACGATCCACCACCACCCGCCGATCTTCGGATAGAAGATCAGGTAGTCGTCGATCTGGTGAACGGCCAGCGCGATCGACGCCGCGAACGCGCCGAGCACCAGCGCCGACTGTCCGCGCTCGCGGAAAAAGGCCGCGATCGAGGTGTAGACCAGAAACAGCGTGGCCGCGATCTGCGGCAAACCGCCTTCAACGAGCGCTTGCAAGTACAAACTATTTGCGTGCGTGCGAATTCCGTGCAAGCCGACGAGCGGAAGCTCGAGTTCGAAATTACCGGCTCCGACGCCGAAAATTGGATGCCGCAGCCACAGTTTGATCGCCGCCGGCCAAAGCTGGGATCGCGTGCCGACCCCGCCGGCGTAGTGCGATTCCTTAAGCGTCAAGAAACGCGCGACGGCGCCGGAGTGCGCGATGATGCCCCAGATGAGCGCGACGCCGGCGCCGCATGCAAGCCCGACGCCCGTATACACGAAGGCGTCGCGCAGTTCGCGCTTGCGCCAAACGATCGCAACGATCGCGATGGCGATGAGCGCCGCAATCGCGCCGCTGCGCGAGAAGGTGAGCAGATCGGCGAAGACCGCGAGCGCGAGCGCGAGATGCACGTACGGTTCGGAGCGCTCGATGCAATACGCGAAGAGCAGCGGAATCGAGATATCGAAATAGCCTGCGAGTTGATTCGGCCCTTCGAGCGGTCCGGCGATGCGCGGAATCGGATGTCCGTTGATGAAGAGTCCGGAGGGTGCGCCGATGATCTCCTGCGAGAGCGCCGCCAACGCCACGACGATCGTCACGCCGATCGCCGCCGCGCGTACGAGATCGCGATTCGGCTCGAAGCGATACGCAACATATACCGTGGCGAAGAGCACGATGTACTCGACGATCTTAAGCACTTCGCGCAACGCCGCGCCCTTATGCATCGCGTGCAGCACGGATAGCACCGTCGCCGCCGCTACGAGCATGGCGGCCAGCAGAATCCGCGAGGCGGTGCGCTCCTGCAAAACGCGGATCGAGCCGGAGTACGAGACGCAGCCGAGCAGAACGCCCACGAGCGCGACCTTCGGCAACGTGATCGTCGTTCCGAAGATGTTCGCATAATAGGCAAACGGCTGCAGTACCACGAGCAGACAGACGCCCACAATCGGGCGCCGTTTGGTCATAAAGACCGCGCCGACGAGCACCGCCACGTAAACGATGGCGGCGAGTGGTCCGAGCGGGACGCTTTGAATCGTTTGGTCGACGACGGGGTGCAGGTGCACGGGGCGGGCTTCGCGTTGCTTGACGCGAAAACCCGGCCTTGCATGGACGAATTGGCGATGCGCGGGGCGATCGAGCGCAAACGCGAGGGCGGCGAGCTCTCGTACGACGATTGGAGCGGGATCGTGGCGGCGTTCATGGACGGGCGCGTCGACGAAGCCCAGATGGCCGCGCTTTGCATGGCCTGCATCTGGCGCGGCATGACGTTCGAAGAAGCCTACGCGCTCACCGATGCGATGGTGCGCAGCGGCAAAACGCTCCATTTTAGCGGCGATACGGTGGTCGATAAACACAGCAGCGGCGGCGTCGCCGACATCGTCTCGCTCATCGCCGTTCCGCTCGCCGCCGCTTGCGGAGCCCGCGTTGCGAAACTCTCGGGCCGCGCCTTAGGGCACACGGGCGGCACGATCGACAAGCTCGAGACGATTCCGGGCTTCAAGGTCAACCTCTCGACCGAGGCGTTCATCGTCCAAGTGGAGCGCATCGGTTGCGCGATCGCATCGCAAACCAGCGACTTGGTTCCCGCCGATAAACGCATCTACGCGTTGCGCGATCGCACCGCCACCGTTCCCGCCATGGGCCTGATCGCCGCGTCGATCGTCTCCAAGAAAATCGCGGGCGGCGCGCACGCTTTCGTTTTCGACGTCAAAGCCGGCCGCGCGTCGTTCGTGCAGGATCCAGCCGCCGCCGCCGAACTCGCCCGCTGGCTCGTAACCATCGCCAACCGCGCCGGCCGCCGCGCCACCGCCTTCGTAACCGACATGAACGAACCCCTCGGCCACGCGATCGGCACCGCCCTAGAAATAATCGAAGCCCGCGACTTCCTACAACC
>DATBTN010000027.1 GCA_036559195.1 Candidatus Baltobacteraceae bacterium | reverse complement strand
TATCGGCATCTTCGATGCCCGACTGCACCTTGGTGTTGTTAACGACCTGAGAATCGGTCGCGGCCCCGATATTGGCGATCGTTTGCAGGTTACCGCCTAGCACGGCACGGGCGTTTACGGCGCTCTGCAAGACCCGATCGGCATCGCCGATCTGCCGTGTAAGATTATTGGTTAAATCGGCCTGCGAGTTCAACTTAAACGCGGCCACGAAATTCGCCGAGT
The DNA here is from genome assembly GCA_036559195.1 of Candidatus Baltobacteraceae bacterium. Classification (NCBI taxonomy): domain Bacteria; kingdom Bacillati; phylum Vulcanimicrobiota; class Vulcanimicrobiia; order Vulcanimicrobiales; family Vulcanimicrobiaceae; species Vulcanimicrobiaceae bacterium. The sequence goes on along the minus strand of DATBTN010000027.1, from coordinate 55,446 downwards.
TCACCGCGCCCGGACTCGGAACGTCCTTGATCTGAAACGCCCCGCCGGCCGAGGTGAGTGAAATGCGCTCGGCCTTGGGGTCGAAGGCGGCCGTTACTCCGGTTCCCGAACCATTGATTGCGGCGATCACCACCGCGATCGTTTGCCCGGGGGCGAACGTCAGCGTGACGCCGTTGGGAGCCGTCGTCGAAGCGATGTCGATCGAGATCTGACCGGTCGAATCCGCGCCGACGGCGGTCTGGAAATTCGCTGAGTTGAGCGATGCCGCCGGAAGAATCGCCGTGCCCGCTCGATTGATCGAGGACGTGCTCGCATCGACGATGGCGCCCTTGGCCAGCGTGTCGCGCAGCGTTATCAACGATTGAAAGACGTCCGGCGATCCGTCGGGGGCGGCGTAGTTAAAGGCTTGCTGGAGCGTGAGCGAGGTCGCGATCGTCTGTCCGTCGGGCAGCACCTGCGATTGCGCGCTCAGATTTCCGCTCGAAACGACAGCCGTGACCGGCTGCCCCGAGGCGACGACGGGCTGCTGCTGCGGATTTGCGGTTCCCGCAAAGACGTACTTGCCCGCGTACTGCGTGTTCGCCAAACCGATGGCCTCTTGCAGCAATCCATCGACTTGGCTCGCAATCGCCTGCTGCTGCGACGTACTGAGCGTACCGCTCGCACCTTCGACCGCGAGCGAACGCGCCTTCTGCATGACGTTCGAAAGGGAGGAAAGCGCCGAATCGACCGTCGTGAGTTCCGCCGATATACTTTGGACGTTCGTCGAGGTTTGGTTCTCCTGGGCAATAGCGCTGCGCACGCTCAAGTCTTGCGCGATGGCCGTCGGGTTGTCCGACGGTACGTTGACCTGCTTGCCGCTTGAAAGCGTCGCACCGTACTGCTGCTGCTGTGCGACGAGATTGTCAATCGAGGCCGTTTGGTCGTTGTAAATGGTCGAACTTGCAATGCGCATGGTGAGCCTCCTTGCCTACCTAGAACCCTTTTCCAAGGGTATTGATGACCGTGTTGAGCAGCGAATCGAGTACGTTGACGGTGCGCGCCGCAGCCTGGTACGCATTCTGATATTTGATCAGATTCTGCGTCTCTTCGTCGATGTTGATTCCGTCGATTCCCTGACGTACTTGATCGATATTCTTTGTAAGATTGGTCTGAGACGCCGTCCCGGTGATCGCCGTCTGCGCGTCGAGGCCGACTTGCGTCACCGTTTGTCCGTAGTATTGGCCGAGCGTTTGCGTCTGCGCCGACGCGATCGAAAAACCCGCGGCGTGCGGATTGGCAAAGGTCGCGGTGATCTGTTCGATCCCGGTTACGGGGTTGATGGCGATCGCCGAGACGACGACGTTTTCTTGACCCGGCGCGCCGGCGTCGACGGTCAGCACTTGGCCGGTTTGGATGTTCGCGATACCGGCCGGCAGGGTGACGACTTGGGAGCCGGCAGCCACCGCGGCGGCGCTGGTCGTCTGCAATGCGGGCACGCCGACGTTTGCATTGAAGATTTTAAGAATGGCGTTCGCGCCGCCGTTATCCTTAGCACCGAACGCGTTCGCCGAGTTTTGCGCCACGCCGTTAATCGCCGTCGCACTCAGGGCGGAGAGAATCCCGGCACCGGCGCCCGGCACATCGGTAATCGTAAACGCCGGCGTCGCGGGGTTCGCACCCTGCGCGGCTCGGTGGGCCAGATCGGCGTTTGCCGGGTCCCGCGCGAATACGATGCGCTGGGACGCGACGTCGAACGACGCCGTAACGCCGAGGTGACCGTTGTTAAAGTGCGCGATGAAGCCGTTGATCGTGGCGTCGGCCGGCGCCGAGGTATCGTACGCAAAATTCTGCGTGGCGCCGTCAACCGTCACGGAGAGCGTGCCGTTGGTTCCGGCTGCAGGCGGCGGGTTTGCGAGCGATTGGTTCGCGTTGATCGCCGCCGAAGTGTCGACGGTATTATTAGCCGAGTTTAGCGGAAGCACGAGCGATCCGGCGGCCGTCGACGCGAGGCCGGCCGGCAACTGCGAAGGATCGGAGATGCCGACCTGGATGTTCCCCGCCGTAATCGGCAGCGCCGTCACGATCGGCTGGAAGAGCGCCTGACCGGCGATGCCGTTTTGATCGTAACCGGCCTGCGTGACGCGATTGACCTCGTTCGCGAGCGACGATGCGAAATTATCGAGTTGCGTCCCATAGGTGGCGAGTTTGTTGTTATAGAGATCCGCAAACCCGGCGAGCTGCCCGCTGCCGAGCGGAATACCGGGTGCGTTGGCAGCCGGCGGCGGGTTACGCTGAAAGTCGATCTTAAAGGTCGGCGTTCCGTTGGCCGCCGTGCCGATCACCGGCTGCGCGAGGTGATAGACGGCCGCGTCGTTGACCAATGCCTGACCGTTGACGGTTACGAGCGTCGAACCGTCGGGTTGAATCGACGTCTGCGTCGAAACGTACTGCGAAAGCTGATCGATTAATTGGTCGCGCTGATCCTGGAACGTATTGGGATTGTCCCCGACCGCCGTCGACGCCCGGATCTGCTGGTTCAGCGCGCCGATCTGATCGAGGATTCCGTTGACCTTCGTCACGATGGCGCCGGCCTGTTGGACCACCTGCGTTTTTTGGGCCGTAATGGTGTTCGACGCATTGTTCAGCGCGCTCGCAAGCGCTTGCGCCGCCTGCAGGACGGACTTGCGCGCGCTCACGCTATTGCCGCTGCCCGCCTGCGCGACCAATTGATTGATCGCGGTCTGGAACGACGTGTACTGCGTGCTGATCCCGCCGTTGGGCTCGCCAAGCGACGCCTGCAGCGCGTTGAGTTGGTTCTGCTGAACGCTGAAATAATTCTGCGACGAAGACGCGCCGCGGAAAAGCGCGTCGTACGAGTCGGCGTGAATGCGCTGCACCTGCGAGACGACGACGCCGTCGCCGACCGTTCCACCGCCGTGGGCCGCGTAGAACGGCGAGCCGACGATGGGCGGAGCTTGCGTCAGGTCTACGATCTGCCGCGACGCGCCCGGCGTGTTCGCATTGGCGATATTGTCCGACGTAACGTTGGCGGCGTACTGGAAGGCCTCGAGGGTCTTGCCCATCAGGCCCATACCGTAGAAACTCATATCAGCACTTACTACTCACGAGCACGCTGCCGTCGGGCGGCGGGACGAAACCGCGCCGTTTGTAAACGCCGGGCCGATCGCTCGCAGACTCTTGCAGTTTGGAGGTAACGCTCATCAACCGCGCGAGCCCCGACATAATGAGCGCCTTGTTGTTGCTTATCGTAATTCCGAGTTGAATGGCACCGCAGGTAATCTCGCTCAGGCGCTGATTGAACTGTCCCGCCAGATTTGACGGCGCGTACTGACAGACTTGCTGCAGCGTCATCGTGCCGAAGCCGCGGGCCTGCATGCCGCGACGTTTGCCGGTCGCGCCGGAATGTTCCTGACGCGCCGCGTTGAGTTCGCGGTCGGCGCGCATGATCTCGCCCGGCTCGCCTTGGACGAGCACTTGAGTGAGGGCGAGCGCCGCGACGTTGAGCCGCGCGATACTCGCCGATTCGTCCTGCAGCGCGGCCGCAAAGGCTTCCCAGTTATCGCTCACGGTTCGATCGCTCCCGGCATTTGGATTTTGGCTTCATGACTCGCATCGGAAAGAACGCTCGCGCGCAACTGCGCTTCGAGCACGCGCGCGACGCCGAACGAACCGGACTGCGCCATCTGGTCGGCACGCTGGCTGTCGAGCATTTCCTGGAACGTGCTCTCGCCGGCGGACTGTTTGCCGAACACGGTCTCCTGCGGCACCGTATCGCGCATCGCCTTGAAGAGCATGTTAAGAAAAACGCCTTCGAGCTGCGTGGCGGCCTGATGTAGACGTTTGAGCGCCGACGTCTGATCGGGCGTTAGCTGCTGGGCATCGACCTTTTGCACGTCCACTACTGGATCTCCAGATCCGCTTGCAGCGCGCCGGCCTCGCGAAGTGCTTGAACGATCGCGATGAGATCGCGCGGCGAGACGCCCATCGTATTGAGCGCCCGCACCACCGACGAGAGCGTGGCCGCACCCGCGATGAACGTGAGTTGATGCGCCTTCTCCTGCACGTTGACTCGCGTGTTGGTCTGCAGGCCGCCGGGCGAGGTCGCCGCCGAGAACGGGCTGCCCGGAACGAATTTGTTGCTCTGCGAAATCGTGATCGAAAGGTTACCGTGGGCGATCGCACAAGGCGCGAGCTTGATGTTGCCGCCGAAGACGATCGTCCCCGTGCGCTCGTTCATGACGACTTTCGCGAGTTCATCTTGGGTGAACTCGAGATCGCTTGCGTCGGCCAGGAACTGCACCGGGTTGTTGCGGTAGCTCGGCGGCAGCGTGACGTGAATCGTCTCGGCATCGCGTGCGCCGGCCGTGCCGCCGCCGAAATGGTGGTTGAGGGTCGTCGCGAGATTCGCAGCCGTTTTGAAATCGGGGGTCGTCAGCACGTAATTGAACCCGTCGCCGCTCTGGATATTCGTAACCATGTCGCGCGCGATGACGGCGCCGTTGGGTATGCGGCCGGCGGTAGGATGATTCTTCGTGACGCTGTTCCCGGCGTCGAAACCGGCGGTAAAACCGCCGATCGAGAGCGGGCCCTGGGCGGTCGCGTAGACGAGATCGTTGGCACCCTTGAGCTCCGTGAGCACGAGCGTGCCGCCTTGGAGGCTCGTCGAATCGCCCATCGCCGAGACGGTCACGTCGGCGTTATCGCCCGAGTGAGCGAACGGCGGAAGCGTTGCGGTCACGATCACGGCCGCCACGTCGCGCGTTCGCACCTCGTTGCTGGTCGTCGATAGACCGAACGATTGCAGAACGTTCTGAAGCGTTTGACTCGTAAAAATGACCGAACTCGAATCGCCGGTGCCGTTGAGGCCGCTCACGAGGCCGTATCCGACGAGTTGATTGCCCGTCACTCCCTGTACGTGCGCGATGTCTTTAACTTTGACGTCCTGCGCGCCGGCCGGAACCGCGACGAACGTCGAGGCGAGGAACGCGGCGCCGAGCAGGCTCGCTGCAAATCGTTGTAATTTCATTAAAACAGCACGTCCAAAATGCGGCGAATGAGGCCCTTCTTATCGTCGAAATTTCCATTGAACGTCGCTTGGACGTTCGCGATGCGCGTGGAAAGCACCGAATCGGCTGTGTCGATGTCTTCGGGACGCACGAATCCGGTGACGTGCAGCACCTGATCCTGGCCGTTGATGAGCAGATGCTGATTGCCCTCGATCTGCAGCGCGCCGCTGGGCAGCACGCCCACGACCTGCGCCATCATCGCCGAGGCAAAGAGACTGCTGCCGTTCTTACTGTGATTGGTCTGCAGACCGGTCTGTCCGCCGATCGACGTCGGAAAGCGCAAAAAGCCGAGCGCCGCGTTTCCGGCTCCGGGCGCGAGTCCGACGTTGTACCCCTTCGTGTTATTGACGACATCCGTATTCTGGCTCGTAACCGCAAAATTGAACTGGACGGCGATGAGATCGCCGACCTGCGATGCGCGATGATCCGGCCCCAATCGCAGCGGATGTCCGAGCGCTACGCTCGGCGGCGGTGCCACGTACAGCGTATCGGCTGCGGCGGGCGCCGAAACGAACGCTAGCGCGAGAATGAGTGCAGCGATGCGTTTCACTGGGTGTCGCCTCCAGAGATGTCGAGTTCCACGGTACCCGGCGCCGTCACGGTGCCGGTAAGACCCTTGTTCGTCTGCGGGTTGTAGACCGAGACCGTGTCGCCGAGCCCGCCGCCGGTCCGCGCGATACAATCGGCGGTGACGGCAGCCCCATCGTCGCGTACGATCATCATGACGGTCGAGCCGGGTTTGACGATTTGGTTCTCTACCGTCACTTCGACCGGAATGGGCTCGCCCTTGAGGACGGTACCGTTAATCTTGCGGCCGACGAGCACGTCGACCCCATTGGCAGGCCGCCCCGCGTACGGAACGCGAGCCAGCACCAAATCGTCGAGGCCGAGCACGCTGCCCGGCGGCAGGTCGCGGGCGGCTACGGCGGTTTCAACGTACGATTGAACGCGGAAGCCGGCAAAGACCGTGCGGTCGACCTTTCCGTCGATCGAAATCGCCACCGGAACGTTGACGAAACTTGCCGTCACGATCGGCGTGCCTACTTGAAGTCCGACGCGCCCCGGCGCGACGACCTGGTCGGGCATATCCGAGGCGGCGACGTACGATCGCATCGCGTCGCTCGGTAAGGCATGCAGCGCGCGCAACGCAACCGCGGCGATCCGCGAGCCGGCCACGCGCTGCTCGCCGAATTGCCGCGCGAGCGCGGTAACCGGGGCGAGGGCAACGAGGCCGGCGAGGATCGCGACGGCGAGCGAGCGCGCGGCGTTCACTACGGACTCTTCGTCTGAACTGCGGTCTGCAGCATCTGGTCCGCGGTGCTGATCGCTTTGGAGTTGGCTTCGTACGCGCGCTGCGCGACGATCATGTTCACGATCTCTTGAACGACTTGGACGTTGGAGTTCTCCAAGTAGCCGCCCTGAATGTTGCCCGTGCCGTTAAGGCCCGCGTTCGAGACGATCGGCGCGCCCGAGGCCGCCGTTTGCGTGTACAGATTGTGACCGCCGATGGGCGAGAGTCCCGCGGCGTTAACGAAGCGTGCGAGCTGAATCTGTCCGAGCTGTTGCGGCAGGTTCGAGCCGGGCACCGTGGCCGTTACCGTGCCGTCTTGGCCGACTTGCAGCGCCTGCGCGTTCTGCGGAATCGTGATTTGCGGCTGCACGAAGTAGCCGTCGGCGGTAACGAGCGATCCGTTGGCATCGCGCTTGAACGAGCCGTCACGGGTGTACGACGTCGTGCCGTCCGGCATCGTGACTTGGAAGAACCCGTCGCCCTGCACGGCGAGATCGAGCGGATTGTCGGTCTGCTGCAGCGTGCCTTGCGTAAAGATCTTCTCCGACGAGCCGATCTTCACGCCCAAGCCGACGTCTTGGCCGACCGGCACGACGCTCGCGCCGACGGGCGAACCCGGGCCGCGCAGCTCCTGATAGACCAAGTCTTGAAAACGCGCTTCGTTGCGGCGAAAGCCCGTGGTGTTCACGTTCGCCAAGTTATTGGAGATCGTGTCCATTTGGTATTGTTGGGCTTCCATGCCGGTCGCCGAGGAGTAGAGTGCTCGCATCATGATCGGTGTGCTTCCTTATTGGCCCGTGCTGCGGCCGACGTTGGCAATGACCAGGCCGGTTGCTTGATCTTCGGTTTGGATGACTTTTTCGTTGGCTTCGAACCAGCGCTGCGCGGTGATCAGATCGACCATTGAGCGCACCACGTTCGCGTTGCTCTTCTCCAGGAAGCCCTGGTTAACGGTCGAGGTGGTCGCCAGCGCCGGGCGCGCGGCGCCCGTGTCGGCGAAATGATTGTCGCCTTCGGGGCGAAGTGCCGAAAGATTCGCGAACTGCACGACGCGCAGTTGGTCGACCTGCCGCGCCCCCGCAGCGATCGAACCGTCGGACCCAATGTGAATCTCACCCGGCGGCAAAACGATCGGGCCGTTGCGGCCGAGCACGCGGTTACCGTCCATCGTGACGAGATCGCCTTGGGGGCCGCGCGCGAACTGACCGTCGCGCGTGTAGCGAACGCCGGCGGGCGTCTGCACCGCGAAGAATGCGTCGCCTTGAATCGCGAGGTCGAGATCGTTGCCCGTCTGCTCGAGCGCGCCCTGACCGAACTGCGCCGGCGTATCGTAGACCTGCGAGCCCGTGCCGAGCGCGCCGACGTATTGCTGCGTCGGAATTCCGGGCGTGCGTTTGCCGGAGTCCTGGCCGGGCTCGGTTTGAAAGCGGTAGACGCCCATCTCCGGCGCCGAGGCAACTTGCAAGAGCGTCTGCTTGAAGCCGCTCGTGTTCACGTTCGCGAGATTATTCGCGATCACGTCCGCTTGCGACTGCGCCACGAGTGCCCCGGCCGCTGCCGTGTAGAGCCCACGTACCAAAATAAAAACCTCCGCACGGTGTGGTTGTACTTTGACGTACGTGTGGAACCGTCAATCGGTCAGGTTCCACCGCGGCCCCCACCCCGTGCGAAGGGCAGTCCGGCCGCGTTCTCTTCTACTATCGGCAGACTCTGCCGGGAGTTTTAGGGGATGCCTATTACATCTGCATCCGGGAAATTTCCGTGTACGCATCGAGCAGCTTGTTGCGGATCGCGAGCGTGAACTGCATCGACAGATTCGCCTCTTCTACCGAGGTCACGACCTTATTGACGTCGTTGGTCTTGCCGGTCGCCAGATCCGCGCTGAGCTGATCCGAGGTGGCCATCTTGTCGTTGACGTCGGCGAGCATCGATTTCACGGTGTCTTTGAACGAGACTCCCGTCGCCCCGGCCACGCCGCCGTCGAGCGGCTGCGTCAACGGAGCGTTCGAACCCGCGATATCGGGCGCGAAGGTGCCGGGCACGATGCTGCTCATCGCGGCGCGATAGTCGGTATCGATATTCACGATCGTTTAACTCCGCAGCAATCCGAGGGTGGCCGAGTCGGCGGTACGCGCTTCTTGAATCGCGGTGACGTTTGCTTGATAGGCGCGCGAGGCCGCCATCATGTCGACCATCTCTTTGACGACCGAGATGTTGGGATAGTGCACGTAGCCGCGACCGTCCGCATCGGGGTTGCTCGGATCGAAAACCAATCGATCGGGGCTTTGGTCCTGCACGATACCGACCGCTTCAACTCCGGATTGACCGGCCGATCCGTCGCCGCTCGGCGCGCCCGGATCCGCTCCGGCGCCCGTTCCCGGCGTCGCGCCCGGCTTCTCGGCGAAAACCACGAGCTGGCGTTTGAAGGCGCCGCCCTGCGGCGTGTGCGTCGTGTTCGCGTTCGCGATGTTGTTCGCGATCACGTCCATGGCGAGCCGTTCGGCGGAGAGACCCGACGAGCTGATCTCGATCGAATCGTAAAAACCCATTATTTCGGTTGCTCCGTAATCGCCTCGCGCAGGCGCATGAATTGCACCTGCAGCAGCTGCGCCATCGTTTGGGAATACCCGGAATTTTGCGAGAGTTCGGCCATCTCTTGATCGATATCGACGTTGTTGCCGTCGGTGCGCATCGCGCGGGTCGTATCGGTTTGCGTTTGCGGATCGAAGGCTTGGCTGGACTGCGCGCCGCCGATATCGAATTGGCGAGCGTCGTCGGTCGCTAGCGTCAGCGTGCCCGAATCGGCCGAGGGCGCCTGCGTCGCCGCGAGCGCTTCGCGAAACGAAACGTTCTGCCGCTTATAATTCGGCGTGTCGACGTTTGCGATGTTCTGGGCGATCGCGTCGTGCTCCATGCCGGCGCCGTTCATGGCGTTGGAAAGCAGATCGATCGACGAGCCGAAACTCAAAGCACTGATGTCGCTCATCACTTAACCGTATCGGCCGGGCTCGGGCGATTATTGAGCCCCCGCAAATTGGCGCGCGTGGAGGGCGGCGTAGGCCCCGCCGGCCGCGAGCAGTGCGTCGTGCGTGCCCATTTCGAGGACGCGCCCTTGCTCGATATAGAGGATCTTGTGGGCCCGCCGGATCGTGGATAGCCGGTGGGCGATGATCAGCGTCGTTCGGCCGGGCAGCAGCCGATCGAGGGCCTGCTCGATGAGCGCCTCGGAGTGGCTGTCCAGGGCGCTCGTCGCTTCGTCTAGGATCAGGATGCGCGGATCCCGCAGGATCGCCCGCGCGATCGAGATGCGCTGGCGTTGTCCGCCGGAGAGGCGGGCTCCCCGCTCGCCGACCTCGGTCGCATACCCCTCGGGAAATTCGAGGACGAATTCCTCGGCGTTGGCCTCGCGGGCGGCTCGCCGAACTTCCTCGTCGGTGGCCTCCAGGCGGCCGTACCGGATGTTCTCCGCGATCGAGCCGCGGAAGAGCTGCGCTTCCTGCGGAACGATGCCGATCGCCGCGCGCAGATCGTTCAGACGGATATCCGAGAGATCGACGTCGTCGAGCAATATCCGTCCCGATTGCGGCTCGTAAAACCGCGGAACCATATTCACGATCGTCGTCTTGCCGGCGCCCGACGGCCCGACCAGGGCGACGACCTCGCCGGCCTCGATCACGGCGCTGACGTCTTCGAGCGCCGAGCGTTCGCCGAGGCCGTACGAGAAATGCACGCGATCGAACGCGATACGTCCGCGAGCCGCACCGAGCGATCGCGCACCCGGTTTGTCCGCGCGCTCGACTGGAAGATCGAGCACCTCGTAGATGCGTCCCGCTCCAACGAGCGCTTTCGCGATGTCGCCGACGAACGCGGCGAAGCGGTTCATCGGATTGATGAGATTGACCAGCAACGCCCAATACTCGAAGATCTGGCCCACGTTTAAGCGGTGCGAGACGATCACTTCGTGCACCGAGAGATAGATGATGAAGACGATCGCCGAGATCATCAAGACCGAGAGCACCAGCGGCTGCGTTTGGATGAACTGCGTGAGTTTCATGTACGTGCCGAAATAATCGTCGTTGCGCCGCGAGAAGCGCTGCGTTTCGTACGTTTCCCGGTTGAAAGACTTAATGATGCGTTCGCCGCCGAGCGCTTCGGCGAGGTTTGCGTTCAGGTCGGCGATCCGCATCTGCGCGCCGGTCGTGCTGCTCGAGATGAGTTTTTGAAAGCGCGAGACGGCGAACGACACGAGCGGAGCGATAACGATGAGTGAGAGCGTCAGCAGCCAGTCGATGTAGATCATGAAGATGAAAGACGAGAGAAACGTCACCGTATTGACGACCAATTGCGGAACGCTGATGCTCACCGCATCGGTCATTAATTGCAGGTCCGTCGAAAATCTCGAGATCAGTTCGCCCGGCCGCCACTTGTCGAACTCGGCGAGCGGCAGATGCATGACGCGATCGAAGAGCGCGACGCGCATTCGCGCGATCAGATGCTGGCCGCTCCAAGCCGTTATATACGTTTGCCCGTACGTGGCGATCGCCCCGAGCATCATGGCGCCAAAGATCGCCGCGAGTACGATATAGAGTTCGCGAACGTTGGCGGGCTTCGACGCTCCGGCGCCGACCAGCACCTCGTTGATGAGGACTTTGAAGCCCCAGGGTGCGACCAGACTCGAGAGGCCGGCGAGGGTTCCCAACAGCATGGCAACGGCCAAGCGCGGATAGTACGGTCGTGCTTCGCCCGCCAGGCGCCGGAGGGTTTCGTTACGGGTCATCGAGACGAACGCTTGCCGCCGGGACGGCGTGAAACCTCTTGATGGGCCGCCGGTACGTGAGAGGTAAAGGGGGCCAGCAAAACATCGTGGATTGCTACTTTCATTCAAACGTCCCGTCCGTCGCGCCGTGCACGGATTGCCGCAAGCCGATTTGTGCGACGTGCCGCGACAGCCAAGGGGCCTGCCCGAGTTGTCGACTCGCCGCCAAGATCGATGCGGCCGCCGCAACGCGCCGGGGCATCGCAGGCGAAGTTCCGCCGCGCGAACGCCAGCCTTGGAACCAGCAGTGGCAGCAACAGGCCACACAAGCGCCGGCACCGCCGCGGGTAACCGTCACCGAGGCGGCCGACCCGGTCGAATCGCGCGCGCTGGTAGCGCTTGGTTTTCCGCTCGCGCCTCTCGCGTTGATCTCGCTCTTCGATCGCAAGCACAGTAAATGGCTGCGCAAGCAAGCGTATCAGGCCGTCGGATTCAACCTCGGAATGGCCGGGTTGTATGCGATTCTTTTGTTCCTGATCAACATTCCGCTCATCAACATCAGCGCGACGATCCTGCTCGCTTTCATGCTGCCCGTCTACCTGGTGCTCTCGGTCTACTTCGGTATCAAGGTCTGGCACGGCGACGACGTCAACGTACCGATCGTCGGCGATTGGCTCGAAGAGAAATTGCCCGCTTGATCTAACGCGCTCGCACGTGCGTTCGGTAGCGCGTTAGAAATTCGCGCGCGGCATGTTCGTGATCGACGACCGGCTGCGGGTAGGCGTCGGCGGCGAAAAATGCGAGACTCAGTTGCGACGAGGGCGTGCGGGTACCGCCCGGCAACGCTCCCGCAGGCGCGTGCGCGAGTTCGCTCACCCACGTGCGCGCGTACGTTCCGCGCGGATCGAACCGGCGGGCCTGCTTGCGCGGGTTATAAATGCGCGGATACTGCGCCATGTCCGCGCCCACGCCCGCGATCCACTGCCAGTTGCCGGTCGCAATCGCCGGATCGTCCTCGACGAGCAGTTCGTCCCAAGCGGCGCGTCCGACGCGCCAGTCGACGCCGAGATCGAAGCAGAGAAACGACGCGGCGATCGCCCGTACCCGCGGATGCATCCACCCCGTCGCGCGGAGTTGTCGCACTCCCGCGTCAACGAGCGGGTAGCCCGTCTCGCCGTTGCGCCACGCTTCGAGCGCCGGATGCGACGATGCGAATGCGAAATCGTGCATCTTCTCCTGCAGCGGCAGATCGTCCGTACGCGGATGGTACCAGCCGAGCTGCAGGAAGAAATCGCGCAACGCGAGCGAGCGCAGAAATAACCGCAGCGAGCTGCGTTCCTCGGCAAGCAAGAACGGATCGTCCGCGCGCCGCAGCGTTTCGCGCACCACCGTTCGTGCCGCTATCGTGCCGAACGACAGAGGAGCCGCCAAGTGCGACGTGCGATCTTCGGCCGGAACGTTTGCCGCGACCGCATACTGCAAGCCCGGACCGTCGAGGAACGTTTGCAGCGCCGCGGCGGGCGCAGCGGTCTCCGGTTCGAGCGTCACCGCCGAACCGAATTCGCCCGGCGTCGGAAGCGGCTCGCTTTGCAGATCGCGTCGGGCGAAATGCAGGAGCAGAGGCGCCTCGTATGACGCGACGTTGCGATCGCGCCAAACGTCGAAGTAGGGCACGAACGCGCGGTAACCGTCGCCTTCCGACGGCCGCGCGGCGGCCGTTTCTTCCGGCGGAACGGCCGGCGCGTCGTGGACCGCGAGCCCAAGCAACCCCGCCTCTTCGAGTTCGGACTGCAGCCGCTCGTCCGCGCGCATGCCGGTCCGGTCGTAACTCGCGCTCCAAACGGCCCCGACCGCGCCGGTCGCCCGCGCTATCGCGCGCAGTGCCGCCCCCGGCTTGCCGCGACGTACGATCAAACCCACACCTCGTTCGCGCAGCAGCGCATCGAGCGCGGCGACCGCCCGGCAGAAAAACGCCGCCCGCCGCGGCGAACGCGCGAGGCGTTCTTCGAGCGCTCGATCGATCACCAGAACCGGCAGAATCTCGCCCTGGGCGGCTGCCGCCGCCAATCCCGCATGATCGTCTAAGCGCAAATCGCGAACGAAGCGATAGACGATCGCCGGCATCACAGCGATTCCACGTAGGCGGAGACGTCGACGACGTCGGCCTGCGTCATTTGTCCCGGAAAGAGTCTCGGCATCGGCGGATCGGGATTCCTCACGATGGCGATAACCTCGTCGAGCGAATGCTTCTTGCGCTCGGCGTGCAGCGCCGGCCCGATCGCGGCGCCCACCCCGGCGACGCCGTGACACGCCTGACATCTTGCCGCGAAGACGAGTTTTCCGTGGGAGCGATCGAACGAGCCGCTCGGAGCGGCGCTCGACGGGCTCGTCGGACCGCGGTGGCGAGCGCATCCCGCTGCACTAAGGAGTACGACGACGAGCAGAACGAGGAAGCGCAACGGCATGGGGGCGCGAGTTTGCCAAAAGGTGGGCTTCTCCCCACTTGCGTAGTTTAAAGACCGTGGTCGCCCGAAAGATTTTTATTCGTTTCGCGCAGTCGCGCGATATCACGCGACTGCTCGCCGAAGGCGTGATCACCGGCCCGAACCCTCCGCGAGAGACGTGGTCGCAACGCATCGTCAAGTGGCTCTCCGAACAGCAAGCCGGCCGGCGCGCGATCTTTATTGCCGAGGACGCCAGCGGTTTGCTCGGCATGGTTCAGCTCGTCTTCGCGTTTCCGCTCGGCTATTCGGATCCGGAGGCCGCGAACGGCTCGGACATCGCCATGATGGACGGCCTACGCCTGAGCGCCGCCGCGCCGCCCGAAGTCGGAACGCAACTCGTCGAAGAGGTGCAGAAACTCGCGCAGAAACGCCAGGTTCACACGCTGACGTTCCTCCTGCCGATGAACCAAAACAAAGCGCTGCGTCAAGCCAAGAGCTGGGGCTTCGAGGAGTTCCGCATCATGGCCGAGCCGAACAAAATGCTCGCCTTCTTCCGCAAATCAATCGACTAAACCCAAACGTTTTGTCATCCTGAGCTTGTCGAAGGACATGGTTCGACAAGCTCACCATGACAACGCCGCCCGCTCCCTGTCATCCTGAGCCTGTCGAAGGACGCGAGTCGCCGCGCACATCGCTCTCGAAAGTCCCATGCTTCGACAAGCTCAGCATGACAACGCGAATGGCAACGCCTCTTTTTATCATGGGGTGGCCCCGCTCTTTGTCATAGGTGTCCCGCTCTTTGCCATAGGGTGACCCCGCTCTTTGTCATCCTGAGCCTGTCGAAGGGCGCGAGTTGTCGCGCACGTTCGCTTCGAAAGGCTCATGCTTCGACAAGCTCAGCATGACAACGCGAAGGGTAACGGCGCTTTTTATCATAGGGTTGCCCCGCTCTTTGTCATCCTGAGCTTGTCGAAGGACGCGAGTCGGCGCGCACATCGCCTCGAAAGGCTCGTGCTTCGATGAGTCCAGAGAACTAGTTGGAGAGGCCTTCGGTGCCGTTGTCGTTGCGGAACGTGAAGGCGTCGGTGTACACGCCTGGGACGGCTTTGCCGTTCACGGTTTTGGGCGTGTAATGCGCTTTCATCGCCGCGCTGCAGACGGTCGTATCGAGTACCGGGTAGTTCGACGATTTCGTGATCGTGCATTTTGTCGGAACGCCGCGTTCGTCAATGGAGACCGCAAAGACCGCGGTCCCTTGCGCGCCCTCGTCGGTAGCGATCATCGGCGGCTGCGGGTTGATTGCCGTATCGCCGCCGATGGGCGCGGCGTCTCGCGTGGTGTAGGTAGCCGCGATTTGAATCGACTCCAGGCGTCCGTTCATGACCTGAGGGGCGCTCTCCGTAAACGCGGTCGTCGTGGTCTTCGCGATCGTATGCCAGGTATCGGCGCCGGCGCCGCGGCGCCAGATCGGCACGTTGCTCTGCGCGCCCGTGGGATCGGCCGTTTGCGGATCGGGATGCACGATGGCCGCGGCGATCTGCCGCGGCGCGGAGGTCGGCTCGGCTTTGCTTCCGCGATCGGTCGCTGGCGCCACATTCGCAACCGGCGCGCGCGAGAGTTGCACGACGTTATGCACGACGACCATTCGGCGTTGCGCGACCGGCGGCGGCGATTTCGGCACCGGTCCCCGGCGTTCGAGCGCGATACGCATGCCGCCGTAATTCAAGACCAGCGGATCGGCGAGCGTCGGCGTCAAATGTGCGAGGCCGCTCGCAATCGCGACGTGCAAGACGAATGAAACCGCAAGACAGATTCCGAGAACGCTCAATCCAAAGCGCCAGACGCGTTTACGCGCCTGCATCTTCGATGCGACGGCGTCGCTCAGATCGGGCTGCCACACTTCGCACTCGCGTGCGGCTCCCACGATCGCCGCGGTACGTTCGAGTTCGTGCTCGCCTCCCAGCGCCTGCAAACAAGTCGAGCAGCCGGCAAGATGTTGCCGATACTCGCGTCGTTCGCCGTCGGTCGCCTCGCCCAGAGCGATTGCGCCCGCGAGCATCTCCGCTCGATCGTGAAGTCTATCGGTCATTCACGCTCCGACATCACGGTTCGCAGCGTCTTCATCGCGCGACAGACGCGTTGACGAACGGCATCGGCGGAGGTACCTAAGATCGCCGCGGCTTCTTGCGACGAGTAGCCGGCGTAGCTCGTGAGCATGATGGCCGACGCCTGATCGCCCGGCAAGCGGGACATCGCCATCTGCAAATCGATCGACGCCGCGCTGCGCTCGTCGATGCGCAAACCGCGCACTTCCTGATCGCGTTCCAGCGGCGTGAATCGTAGAATCTTCTTTCTCCTCAAATACGAGATGGCCGAGTTGGTAGCGGTCCGATACAGCCAGCCGGCCGTGAGCAGCCGATCGGGATCGGCCTGCAGCGTGCGGTAGGCCGCAAAAAATACGTCTTGGGCGATATCGAGCGCCACGTCGGGGTCGCCGACCATCCGGCGCAGATAGCGCGCGAGTTTCATTTGATGCTCGCGAACGAGCGCATCGACTCGGGCGTGAGCGACCGGAGCCTCGGTGGCGGTGAGGTAGACCTGTTCCATCATGGGCCCCCTTTATCTCGTAACGCTACCATTCGGCCCCCTGTGACCTTCGTCTTTCAGCCGCCGATTTCGCTGAACGCCCGCATTCGCGATGAGGGCTCCCCCAAGCGTAGGTGGTGGCGTTCGGGCTTGATGAGCATGGCGGAGCGTAAAATGGCGGCGATCTCGTCCCGGCTCGCACCGGCGCGCAGGGGCGTTCGCAGGTCTACTTCGTAGTCCCCGAAGAGGCAGAGCCGCAGCTTTCCGTCGGCCGTGAGGCGGACGCGATTGCAGGTTTCGCAATAGTCGTGCGAGAGCGGACTGATCACGCCGACCGCCCCCGGGGCGTCCGCGAAGGCGAAGTACCGCGCCGGGCCGTTCCCGCCGGGGCCGGCGCTCGGCGCGATCTTGCCCAGCCCCCGCACGCGCTCCAGAATCTCGTCGGCGCTTACATAGGTGTCGCGCTGTAAGCCGGCGTTTTCTTCAACGGGCATCACTTCGATGAAGCGCACGAAGATCGGGCGCGTGCGCGTGAGTTCGGCGAAATCGGCGATCTCGTCGTCGTTCTGACCGCGCATAACGACGCAGTTAAGTTTGAGCGGCGCGAGCCCGTGGGCGATAGCCGCGTCGATTCCGGCGAGCGTTCGGTCGAGGCCGGGGCGTCGCGCGATTGCTTCGAAGCGGTCCGCACGCAGGGTGTCGAGTGAAATGTTGACGCGCGTCAGTCCGGCCTCAACCAGCGATTCGACCTGCTCCTCGAGCAGCAGCGCGTTGGTGGAGAGCGCGATATCCTCGACTCCATCGATGGCGGCTAGCTCGCGAACGAGATGGTGCAGATCGCGGCGGACCAGTGGCTCGCCGCCGGTTAGTCGAACGCTGCGCACCCCGACCGAAGCGGCGGCGCCTACGAGCGCCACGATCTCCTCGTACGTCAGAATCCCAGCTTTCGGCAGCCAGGGCAGGCCCGCTTCGGGCATGCAGTAGACGCAACGTAAGTTGCACTTATCGGTGACCGAAACGCGCAGGTACGTGATCGGCCGGCTGAACTGATCGGCCAGGAGTTCGCGCGTGAGATCGATCGTACGCAGCGCCATCGCGCCTGCTTCTAGCTATCTTCCTTGAATACCGCGTCCGAAATCGGAATGTTGAGTTTAAAGTTGCTGAAGGTCGATTTCACGTCCGCCGTATAGTGGGGGGTATCGACGTGGCCGGTCTGGCGCGATACCAGATAGTTGCCGCCGACCCGGCTATAGGTCTGGTCTAGCAGTGCGTACCCGCCATCGGTGTAGGTCCAACGCATTTCGTCGATGGTGGCGCGCTTGTCGTCGATTTTCACGTCGATATGGTCGACGCGGCTCTGCTTGCGCGGCACGAGCTTCAAGGTCGTCGTCGTGCCGTTGTCGCCTTCGGGCGTGATCGCATACACGGTGCCCCATTCCGACGGGTTGTCGATATGGGGATAGACCTTGCTGAATTGTTTGGCGATCGTGGGCAGGCCGCTCGTAAAGACGAGCTTGTCTTTGTCCGGCTCCTTGTGATAGTACGTTCCGTCGAGCGTCGGACTCAGCGAGAGAAACGCGTGGAGATCGACATCGGCGTGAATCGAGGCCGTGTACGTTTTTAGGTGCGGATTGAGCTGGCCCATTCGCTGGAGCAGCGCGTTTGAATCGACCGCCGCTCTACTCGGTGAAAACGTTGAGAGGGCGAGGGCGGAAACGGCGAGGGCGCTCGCGACAAATCGTCCGGTGCGGGTCATGTTGTTCCTAACGCCCGGGGCGCTCGTAGGGTTCCAGCGCCGACTCGATCTCCTCGCGAACGTCGGGCGCCGGCTCGATTCGAGCCCGCCGGCGCAGCGCGTCGAGGGCCGGCGGCGAGCCGATACGGCCGAGCGCCCAGGCCGCATGCCCGCGAACCAACGGGTGCGGATCGCTATCCAATGCCCGTGCGAGTGCGGTGACGGTCGAACGATCGAGCGCGTTCCCGAGCGCGACCGCGGCATTGCGGCGCAACACGGCAGCCCCCCGCCAGCCCATCGCCGTCGGGGCGTAGGTTCGCTTGAACGTACTGCTGCGCAAGCGCAGCAGCTCGAGAAGTTGGGGCGTCGCGCTGGCCGGCGAGTGCGGGCGGTTCGCAGCGTCCGGGGATGCCGCCGCCCGCTGCGTCGGCGGACATGCGAGTTGACAGAGATCGCAGCCCCACACCCAACCGCCGACGAGCGGGCGCATCGCTCGCGGAATCGCGTCGGTGCGTTGGTTGAGGTCCGCAATGCAGCGCGTCGCATCGATCGTGTAGTCGCCGCGCAACGCTCCGGTCGGGCACGCGCTCACACATCGCGCGCAGCTTCCGCACGACTTGCGAAGTGGCGAATCCACCGGCAGATCGAGCGTCGTTACGACCTCGCCAAGAAAAACGAACGAACCGGATTCCGGCGAGATGAGGTTCGTGTGTTTGCCGACCCATCCCAATCCGGAACGCGCGGCAAACGCACGCTCGGCGAGCGGTTTGGTATCGCACGCGATCGCCGTGACCGGTCGGCCGGCGAGTTCGTCGACAAGTTCCGCAACCGCTCCGAGCAGCGACCGTAGGCGATAGTGGTAATCCGCCGACCACGCGTAGTTCGAAACCCGGCCCTGCAGCGGTTCGCGATCCGGCGGCGGCGTCGCGTAGGGCATCGCAACGCAGATGACGGCACGCGCTCCGGGCAACACGTGTTCCGGAGCGCTGGCGCGTTGCGCGTACGACTCGTCGTAGCTCCACGTGGCTAAATCATCACGTGCGAAAGCCGCGCGCATGGCGTCGCGCGTCTGCACGTCGGGCGATGCCGCGGCGACGCGCACGGCAGCGGCGCCCAGCTCGCGCGCGAGCGCGATCGCGCGATCCTTGACGAGCGCGAGGTCAAATGGTTGCGAGCGGTCCATCGTGGGCCGGAAAGGCCGCCTCGATCTGCGCGATGTCGTCCTCGTCGAGCGCCCACCCTGCCGCGCCGGCGTTTTCTTCAACGTGTTGCGCGCTGGAAGCTTTCGGAATCGCGAACACGTTTGCTTCGCGCGTGAGAAAGTTTAGAATGACCTGACGCGGCGTACGTCCGTGCTTGGCGGCGATTCGACCGAGCGCGCCCTCGGGTTTGACGGCATCGCGAGGAAAGGCGCCGCGGCCAAACGGCGTGTAGGCCACGACGGCGATGCCGGCTCGCGCGCAATACGGAAGCAGGCGAAACTCGATCCCACGCTCGCGCAGGTGATAGAGCACTTGATTGCAGGCGAGTTTTTCGCGCCGCAAAAACGACTGCGCCGCGCGCATGTCGTCCACGTCGAAGTTACTGACTCCGATAAACCGCGTCTTGCCCGCCTGCACCAGTGCCTCGAGCGCGCGCATCGTTTCCTCCAGCGGCTCGCTGCTCGGCCAGTGTAAGAGGTAGAGATCGAGCATTTCGATCCCGAGTCGCCGGAGCGTTCGATCGCAGGCATCGATCGTGCCCCGGTAGCTGGCATTGCTCGGCAGCACTTTACTCGTGACGAACACGCGCTCGCGCGGTATGCCGGCAATCGCGGTACCGAGCAGTTCCTCGACCCGGCCGCCGCCGTACATCTCGGCCGTGTCGAGGTGCGTCAAGCCGAGTTCGATGCCGCGACGAATCGCGCGTTGGGCTTCGCCCGCGCGTGCTCCCGACTCCGGCAGATCCCACGTTCCTTGCCCGATGACCGCCACGCCGACGCCCGTCGCGCCAAATGGTTTGTGCGTCATAACGCGGCATCTTTGGGCGACAGGATCGGCTCGCCGTCGAGCGGCCAGGTCACGCCGATGCGCCCGTCGCGCCAGCCGATCGCGCGCTCGTACGCCGGATCGTAGGTCGCGCTCTGCTTGTACAGGACGACGGCCTCGTCGGAGAGCGTGTAAAAGCCGTGTGCGAAGCCGGGCGGCAGATAGACTTGCAGATGATTCTCCCCCGTGAGTTCGATGCTATCCCACCGGTAGCGGGTTGGCGAACCCTCACGCATGTCGACAAATACGTCGAAGATCCGTCCGCTCAGACATTGCACGAGCTTCCCCATGCGCAAGTCGTAGTGCAGCCCGCGCAGCACGCCCTTGCGCGAAAGCGAGACGTTGTCTTGCACGAAGGCCGACGCGATCCCGATGCGCGCGTATTCGCCTCGCGAAAATACTTCCTTGAACAATCCGCGCGCGTCGGCGAAGACGACGGGCGCGACGATCGTGACGTCGGGGAACTTCGTTGGGCGCGTTTCAAGCATTCCGGCTCACTTAGAAGAAAGCGAAGGCCGGGTCCTGGGCCGCGTACGCGAGCAGGCCGCCCTCGAGGTGGGCGAGCCGGCCAAACCCCGCCTCGCGCAGGCGCCGCACGGCCCAGAGCGATTTCGCACCAACGCGGCACGCGACGATGTAGCGTCGTGCCGAATCCAACTCGTGCATGCGCGCCTCGAGCTCCGACGCGGGGATGTGGACCGCGCCCGGGAGCACGCCGAGCACCGCCTCGTGCGGCTCGCGAACGTCCAGCAGCGTCGCTCCTTCGAGTTCGCGATCGAGCGCGCCGATCGCGATCTCGACGACACCGGAGGGCTCGTCGGGCACTTCGTTGAGCCGCACCCCCGCGATCGTGGGATGTTCTCCGCAAAGCGGACACGCCGGATCGCGATCGATATGCAGTTCCCGGGTGCGCCCGCCGAGCGCGTCGACGAGCAGCAACCGCCCGATCAACGGCTCGCCGATTCCCAACACGAGTTTGAGTACTTCGTTCGCTTGCATCGTGCCGACGATTCCGGCCAGCACTCCGAGAACGCCGCCTTCGGCGCACGTCGGAACGGTGCCCGGCGGAGGCGACTCCGGAAAGAGGCAGCGGTAACAGGCTCCGCGGCCGCGCCAAAACACGCTCACTTGTCCGTCGAATCGAAAGATCGAACCGTACACGTCGGGCTTATCTTCGAGCGCGCACGCGTCGTTGACGAGATAGCGTGTCTCGAAGCGATCCGTGCAATCGACGATCACGTCGTACAGCCGGACGAGGTCGCGTGCGTTCTCGCCGGTAAAGCGCAGCGGGATCGCATCGATCGCGATTTGCGGGTTGCTCGCGAGCAGGCGTTCCGCCGCCACGCGCGCTTTGGACGCGCCGATATCCGCGGTTGCGAAAAGCGTTTGACGCTGCAGGTTCGTTTCGTCGACCACGTCGTCATCCATCACGCCGATGCGGCCGACCCCGGCCGCCGCCAGATACTGCAGCACCGGCGAACCGAGGCCGCCCGCGCCGATGCAGAGCACGCGCGCAGACGCGAGTTTTTCCTGACCCGCCAACCCCACTTCAGGAATGAGCAGGTGGCGGCTATAGCGCCGCAACGCGCGGCTGCCCGCTAATGACGAGGATGAAGGTCGTTCAGCCATTGCAACACGCTGCTCCGGGCATGCTCCCCCGCGTAGGTATGATCGCTCGAAACGGTCACGAAACGCTTTGGTTCGCGAGCGCGGTCGTAGAGTGCTTCAACGCTTGCTCGGCTCACCATCGCGTCGCGATCGGCGGCTACGTAGAGTTGCGGGCGGCCCTCCAAACGCGGCAAGGCGTCGGCAAATCGCGCGTCGATGCCCTCGATCAGTTCGGGCAGCGAGACTCCCGTCACATACGAAGAGCGGAAGTCGGTCGCACCCGCAGCCTTGAGGGATTCTAAAGCGCTCGGGCGCCCGTAGCCGGTCGCAATCGCGATCGCACCCGCGATCGAGCGGTCCAGGCCGGCGGTAAAGAGCGCCGTCATCGCGCCCATGCTGTGGCCCATCGTGTAGACGGGCGCGAC
Organism: Candidatus Baltobacteraceae bacterium; assembly: GCA_036559195.1. Lineage (NCBI taxonomy): Bacteria > Bacillati > Vulcanimicrobiota > Vulcanimicrobiia > Vulcanimicrobiales > Vulcanimicrobiaceae > Vulcanimicrobiaceae bacterium. The sequence continues at coordinate 33,505 of DATBTN010000027.1, read as the reverse complement.
GTGGCGCTCCCCGACGTACTCGACGACGGCCGACATCGCGTCGATCAGATCGTCGACGCCGCGCAGCGTGCCGCCGCTCGCGCCCAGTTTGTGGCCCGGAAAATCGAGGCTGGCGACGCCGAAGCCGTGGCTTGCCAGAAAACCGCAGAGAAAATCGAGATTGTGTTTGGAACTGGAGTAGCCGTGGCCGGCGACGAGCCACACGTTGCGCGGTCGCCGCGGTGCGTAAACGAGCGTCGCAATCTCGTTGTTTTGCGCGCGTACGCGGACAAGGTCGACGCTCAGCTGCGACTCTCCGTGCGAACGGTATTTTCTTTCCAAGTGGAATCGCCGTCTGCGTACCGTTCGTGTTTCCAGATCGGCGCGCGCGCTTTGAGTTCGTCGATCGCGTACTCGCAGGCATCGAATGCGGCCCCGCGATGCGGCGCCGCAACGACCACCACGACGGCCGCCTCGCCTATCCGCACGTCGCCGGCGCGATGCGCGATAGTCATCTCGCACGGTCCGAACCGCGCGCGCGCCTCCGCGGCGATCGTTTCGAATTCGGCGACGGCCAGCGCGTCGTACGCTTCGTACGCGAGCCCCGTCACGAGCCGGCCGTCGTCGGAACGATCGCGCACGACGCCCGCAAAGGTTACGATCGCGCCGCAGCCGTCAGTTTTTAGCGATTCGGCCAGCGCGGCCGCGTCGAGCGGCTCCCGAACGATAACGAACACGACTTACCCGCCGCCCGCCGGCGGTAAGAGCGCTAGTTCGTCACCTTCGCGCACCGATTCGAGCGTGTCGCCGACGACGCGGCCGTTACGCGCGATGCGCGTCGACGACGCAAGCGAAGCGATCGCGGCGTTGCGATCGACGGCCGCTTGCCAGACATCTCCGATCGTCGCCCCGTCGGGCAGCTCGAACGTCAACTCGCCCGATCCGAGCAATTCGCGAATGCGCGCGAACGCGAGTACGCGCACGTTCACTAATACCCGCCCAAATCGGCGGTGTAGCCGTTGGCAGCCAGCCACGCGCGGGAGCTTTCGTGCAACCCGAGCGTATCGAGGCGGTTGCAGATGAGCTTGTGCATCAGCGTCTCCCAGAAGTGCCGGTCTTTCCCGTAGATGTCGTCGGGAATCTGATTCTCCGCGCGCGAGAATTCGCGCAGCGCTTCCCAATCCTGGGTCAGTAAAATGCCGCGCAGCCGCGCGTCGTATTCCGGGGTCGGGGTGCTCTGCATGGTTATGCGGAGCGCTTCTCGCTGCGCGGCCCGTCGGCAAGCGCGAAGCGCTCGAGCGCGATCGCGACGCCGTCTTCGTCGTTCGTGCCCGTCACGTAGCGAACCGCCTCGCGTACTTCGGGCAGCGCGTTGCCCATCGCAACGCCCAGACCCGCCCAGCGCAGCATCGGAATGTCGTTACGCGAATCGCCCACGGCCAGGACCCGGTCGGGCGTAATTTGGAAGTCCGCGCACAGCCGTGCGAGCGCCCGCGCCTTGGTTGCGTCGCGACTGGTTACCGCGCACTCCACGAAGTCGTGCCACGTCTCGTACTTAAAGTGCAACGGCAAATCGCCGAACTCGCGCCGCATCGCCGCGACCGATTCCTCACCCAAGAAGCGCAGGAACGTCGGCGCGGAATGCATCACGTCGCCAAACGTTTTGACCTGCTGCCAGGTTGGCCCCGTCATGTCGTCCATGAACAGCTTGCTTCCTTCGAGGCGGTAGAATTTCTCTTCCGCATAGATGGCAATCGAGAGGCCGTGACCCTCTGCGTACTCGACCATCGCCTTCGCGTATTGAATCGGAACCGGTATATGCCCGAGCGTACGATTCGCACCGAAGTCCTTCGTGAGCGCGCCGTGAGCGCAGATCACCGGCAGATTTAGTCCCAACTCTTTGCTGATGCGAATCGGCGTGTCCACGCCCCGGCCCGTGACTAGCACGATGCGAATACCGGCGTCCAGCGCGGCCCGAATAGCTTGGCGGTTACGGGGCGAGACTTGCTCTTTGGAATCGAGGAGCGTGCCGTCGAGATCGAGGGCGATAAGGTCGAAGCGCATCGTTCCTATGGTATACCCGCTGTCAACGAAGCGCCTCCAGGCGGAGTCGCAGTCCCGGGCATGCAACCTTTCGATGGACCCCTTCGTTGATTGCTTAGGAGCATCACACATGCAGCGACTACTCGTAACGGCGATTCTCTTCTTCAGCCTGGGAACCGCCGCGATCGCCCAGCCCGCCGGCCACTGCACGCGCGAGACGCTCACGGTGCGCGGCACCCCGGTCACGGCCTCGTACTGCGTGGACTCGAGCGCCCCGGGCCAATCCGGCCACGAGACGGCGGTCGCGGTCACCGAGACCTACGCCGCGCCGCACGGGTCGTTTACGGGAAATTCCACGCTCCACTTTATCGCCGGCCTCGACCCCTCGCGCGTCATCGAAGACGTCGCCTTGGACCGTCTCGGCCTCACCGGGACGCTGCACCTCACCCTGGTTCTACGCAACGGTCTCATCCACATCGAGTCCGCTATGCTAACCCCCGGCGCGATCACCATTAAGTAACGACCGCTCCCCGGGTGCAACCCAACCGGCCCCGCAGGGATTTTACAAGTCGATGCTTCGCCGTCGCTATATCGCGTTTAACAATTCCAAGATCCCCGACGGTTGTCGGTACGGAGTCTGATTTTCACCATGGCCTGTACGGCGTTTTCGCCTAATCTCACGGCTCGCGAGCAAGCCCACTTCCTATACGAAACGATTCCGCCGGGACTCTTTAAAGTAGAGAACGCGGAAGATCGGATCGCTTGGAGGCTCAGCCCCGAGCCGTTTGCATTATCCCCCCAATCGTTCGAGCGTCTCGGGACGATCGGCGGCGATCTGCTGGCGTTCTACCGGGCCCTCAATGCGCTCTATAACCGCAGCGCGCGCGGAACGGCTCCGGCGTTTATCTCGGAGTATTTAGATCAAGGGAAGCCCGAGCACATCGTGCGACTGGCGCGGCAGAATCGGTTCAAGCAAGAGATTCCGGGGGTTATTCGGCCGGATCTGATTCTGACCGATGACGGGTTCGCGGCCGCAGAACTCGACAGCGTGCCGGGAGGCATGGGCTTCACGGGGGCGATGGGCGAGGCATATTGCAAGCTCGGAATGGAGAGCGTCGGCGGCGCGCACGGCATGCCGCACGCCTTTGGCGCGATGATCGCGGCGGCGAGCGGCAAAGAGAAACCGATGGTGGCGATCGTCGTCTCCGAGGAGTCGGCGGACTATCGGCCGGAGATGACGTGGCTTGCCGAGGCCGTCACCCGCGAAGGGCTCGCGAGCGCGCACGTCTGCGCGCCGCAGGACATCGTTTTTACCGAAGAGGCGCTCTTCGTGCGGCTGCCCGATGGACGCGAAGAAAAAATCGACACGCTGTATCGCAATTTCGAACTATTCGATCTGCTCAACGTCCCGAAACAAGAGCTGATGCTGTACGCGGCGCGGCACAATCGCGTGAAGATGACGCCTCCGCCCAAGGCGCACATGGAAGAGAAACTCTCGTTCGCGCTGCTCCACCATCCGTTGCTCGGTCAACTGTGGCAAAACGAACTCGGCAAGCAGGGCCGCGATATTTACGCGCGTCTCAAAACGCTCTTCCCGCAGACGTGGGTGATCGATCCGCATCCGTTGGCGCCGCAGGGCGTCATTTACGGCCTCGAGGCAGGCGGCGCGCCGATTAGCGATTGGATGTCGCTCGTGCAACTCGGCAAGAGCGAACGCGACTTCGTCGTGAAGCCATCGGGTTTCTCGGAGCTCGCATGGGGGTCGCGCGGCGTCAAAGTCGCCAACGATCTTTCGAAGGACGATTGGACGGCCGTGCTCTCGGAGTCGATACGCGATTTTGCGAAGACGCCGCGCATCTTGCAGCGTTTCCGCAAGGGTAAGCGCGTGCGTCAGCAATTTCTCGATCGCGAAAAAGACGAGATCCGCACGTTCGACGGGCGCGTGCGGCTCTGTCCGTACTATTTCGTAACCGGCGAGACCGTGCAGCTCGGCGGCATTCTCGCAACGGTCGCCCCCGCCGACAAGCGCCTCATCCACGGAATGACCGATGCCGTGATGGCTCCCTGCATGGTTAAAGAGGACGGGAACTAGAGCGTGCGCAGCACGCTCGATCGTTGCGACGGGACGTCCACTTCATCGACGACCATCGTTTTGGGATCGTACCACACGTTAAACGGCTGCTGACCGGCTACGGCGAGAACGCTGTCGGCCGCCGGCACGCCGTGCGGTCGATCCGGCTTGAACGCGGCACCGGCGCTAATCGGAAGGCTCACGCCGAACGACGGAACGACGCCGAGCAGCGGCGCGCCGTGCGCGATCGCCTCTTGCGCGGGCAGAAACATCGTGCCGGACATGAAGCCGCCGTCGACGACCGCAAAGCCCTTCACACCGGTCGCTAAACTAAAACTCTTGGGGCCGACGAGATCGTTGCTTTCGCTCGCCGACGATCCGCTCACGTTGAGCCGCGCGTGGACCGTGCGAGCGCTATCGATCGCGTACGTTGCGTCGTAGGTCGCCGGCGCGAGCGTCGACGCGCCCAGCGTAAGCGTGTTGGTACCCGCGATCGCATGGCCCATCGCCGAAATCGACGCGCTCTCGCTGGCCGTGATACTCGAGGCATCGCGCTTGACCGTGACGGTCGTCTTGCCGGCCGGCTGGCCCTGAAACGTTTCGGTGTACGAGTAGGTGCCGTCGGGCGGTCCCGGTGCGAACGTCGTGTCGAGCGCGAGCGTAAAGATTATCGGGAGCACAGATCTTCTTTCTTACAAGCCGCGACCGCCTCGACGAGCCGGTCGATCTCCGCTTCGGTGTTATACCCGTGCGGTGCAACGCGCACGCCATTCGCGCGATAGGTGGTGATAATTCCCTCGCGCTGGAGCGCTTGGCCGAGGGCGATCGAATCGCTTCCATCGGCGGAAAAGGTCACGATTCCCGAGGAGCAGTTCTCACCGCGCATCGATTGCACGGAACAACCGATACGCAGCAGCCCTTCGACCAGCCGATCGGTCAACGATAGAACGTGGCTCGCGATGCGATCGGTTCCCGCCGACTCGAAGACGTCGATCGAGGAAGCGAGCGAGAGCGCTCCGATGAAGTTCGGCGTACCGCCTTCGAAGCGCGACGCGTCTTGCGCCAAAGGCTGATCGTAGGCGTAAAAGTCCCACATGTTCGCGGCGGACCGCCATCCCGGAGCGGCCACGCTCAGACGATCGAGCAGATTCGCGCGCACGTAGAGAAATCCGACGCCCTGGAGCGCCATCATCCATTTCGCTCCGGCGCAATAGAGCACGTCGATGCCGCTCGCGCGCACGTCGATCGGAAACGCGCCGAGCCCTTGAATCGCGTCGACGCACAACAACGAGCCGTTTGCGTGCGCGACCTCTGCGAGCCCCGCGAGATCGTAGCGATATCCGTCGGCGAATCCGACCCACGAGACGGTAACGACCTTCGTGCGCGGCGTAAGCATGCGCCGCAGCACGCCGGGCGTCATGCGCTCGCGCGCGCGCTCGACGAAACGCACGTTCACCCCGCGCGAGCGCAGCGCCACCCAGGGCCACGCGTTGGAGGGAAATTCGTCATCCGGCAAGATCACTTCGTCGCCCGGTTCCCAGGGAAATCCGCTCGCAATCGCGTTGGCGCCGTCGCCCGTATTGCGCAGCAGCGCGATCTCCGCTCCGGTCGCGCCGACGTACGCACCGATCCGCTCGCGATAGCGCGGCAGATCCAATTCGTAACCGAGCACGCCCATCAAACCGCCGGTCGCTTGGCCTTCGATAAATTCGTGAAGCGACGCGCGCGTCGGTTGGGGAAGTACGCCGACGGCGGCGTGATTGAGATACGTGTAGCGTTCGGTGACGGCGAAAAGGTCGCGCGCGAGGGGCGGTTGCCTCAAATCGCGCCGATCATGCCTTTGGTGTGCCAGGAGATGTTATTCGCTCGGTCGCCGACGCGCTCCAACGCGGCGAGCACGAACAGCATGCGCGTTCCGGCTTTTACCATCTCGGGGTCGGCCTGCATCTCTTCCTGCAGTGCTTTGACGCCGCGCTTGTAGAGGCGATCCACTTCATCGTCGGATTCGATCACGCGTTCGGCAAGTTCGGCGTCGCGTTCGGTATACGCACGCATTGCGTCGACCAGCGTCGTGTGGGCGACGCTGGCGATGCGATCGATTTCCACGCGCGCCGGCCGCAGCGGAACGTCGGCGAGTTTGATCGCGTGTTTCGAGATATCGACGGCGTAATCGCCGACGCGTTCGAGGTCGGTAGCGATTTCGAGCATCGCCGCAATTTCGCGCAATTCCCCGGCTACCGGTTGCTGGCGCCAGATCAGCTCGATGCACGACGCTTCGATTTTGCGGCGGAGGTCGTCGACGATATCGTCGCCGGCAATGACGCGGGCGGCCGCGGCGGTATCGCGACGCTCGAGTGCCTCGACGGAGACGCGGATCGCGTCGCCGGTCAGGGCCCCAAGCCGAACGACGTCCAGCCGTGTGGACTCCAGCGCCTCGTGATAAGCCGTCCGCACGCTCTACACCCCTCCCAACACAAAAAAGCAACAGCCGAAGCCGCAATGTTCCCTTTAGTATAGCCGCAAAGGTTCCGGCGACGCAATTGCATAACCCCGACCCGCCCCAGCGATGTTGGGGCGGCCATACGTTTTAGGAGATGTTGTGGAGATTCGCAAGGTCGGGGTCTGCGGTGCCGGGCTCATGGGCAACGGCATCGCGCAGACCGCCGCGAGCGCCGGATTCGACGTCGTTTTAATGGAGGTTGCCGACGCGCCGCTGCAGCGCGGCTTGGCTGCCATCGGAAAATCGCTCGATAAATTCGTCGAGAAGCAAAAACTCGGCCAAGCGGAGCGCGACGCCGCGTTCGCACGCATCAAAGCAACGACCGACGTTCGGGACCTTAAGGACTGCGATCTGGTCATCGAAGCCATCGTCGAGAACGTCGCGATTAAAGTCGATCTCTTCAAAACGCTCGACGAGTTGCTCGCTCCCGACGCGATCGTCTGCACGAACACCTCGAGCCTGTGCGTTATCGAACTCGGGGCCAAGACCAAGCGCCCCAATCGGGTCGCCGGCCTGCACTTCTTCAATCCGGTTCCGCTGATGAAACTCGTCGAAGTCGTCAAGACGATCGCCACCACGCAGGACGTGGTGGACTCGCTGTTCGTTTTCGCGCGCAAGCTCGGCAAAGAGCCTATCCTCGCGAAAGACACGCCCGGTTTCGTGGTGAATCGCCTCCTCGTCCCGTATCTGCTCTACGCGATCCGCGTCTACGAAGAGGGCCTGGCGAGCAAAGAAGACATCGATAAGGGCATGAAGCTCGGCTGCGGATATCCGATGGGCCCGCTCGAACTGCTCGACTTCGTGGGGCTCGATACGACCTACTATATCGCGCAGATCATGTTTGACGAGTTCAAAGACCCGATGATGGCACCGCCGACGCTGCTCAAACGCATGGTTTTGGCCGGCCAGTTCGGTCGCAAGAGCGGGAAGGGCTTCTACGACTATGCCTAACGCGCCGTTCGAGAACATCCTGGTCGAAAGCGACGGATTCGTCGCGACGATTACGCTCAATCGGCCGGCCGTGCTCAACGCCCTCAACGCCCGCGTGCTCGGCGAGTTGTCGTTGGCGTTGCTCGAGCTCGAACGCAACCTCGACGTGCGCGCGATCGTGATCACCGGCTCGGGCGAAAAAGCCTTCGCCGCCGGTGCCGATATCGGGGAACTCAACGCGCTGCCGAATGCGGTCGAAGGCGCCGAGAAAGCGCGCGTCGGTCAAGCCGTCACGCTGCAGATCGAGCGATTGCGCAAACCAGTGATTATGGCGATCAACGGCTTCGCGCTCGGCGGCGGCTGCGAACTTGCGATGGCCGCCGACATTCGGATCGCGAGCGAAAACGCGCGCTTCGGTCAGCCCGAAGTCAACCTGGGCCTCATTCCCGGCTACGGCGGCTCGCAGCGCACGACGCGCCTCGTGGGGCGCGGCATGGCGATGTATCTCTGTCTGACCGGCGAGATGATCGACGCGCAGGAAGCGCTGCGTATCGGCTTGGTGCAGAAAGTCGTTCCGCTCGCCGAGCTTCTCGAAACCGCGCGCAAGATCGCGCACACGATCGCCGCGAAGGCGCCGCTCGCGATCGAGGCCTGCAAGCGCGCGATCAACGGCGGCGCGCATCTCGCGTTGCCCGACGCCCTCGAACTCGAGGCGCTGGAATTCGGCACGCTGGTCAATACCGACGACTTCAAAGAAGGCACGAGCGCCTTCCTCGAAAAGCGCAAGCCCAACTGGAAATCGAAATAGCCTGCGATATTCGCAAGGAAACATCCCGATAACAAGCGGATGCTACGGTAACGCTATGCGTAAGGACGTCACCAAGACCCAGCTCCTCGAGGCCATCCTCGATACCCATAAAGCGATGCTCGAGGGCTTCGGTCAGATCGAGACCCGATTCGGCCAGATCGATGCGAGATTCGGCGGCATCGACGATCGATTCGGCCGCATCGAGGAGCGGCTCGACGGGGTCGAGCGCAAGGTCGAGCGGTTAGAGGATCAAATGAATCGCCGGTTCGACTCGGTCGATTTGCGATTCGATGCGTTCGACCGCCGCGTTTCCTCGATCGAGGCAAGACCACCTCAGCGGTAGCTCTGCCAGGTGGTCACAGGGGAGGCGGCCGAAGCGTCGGCGGGTTATGCGGGCGTTACTGGCGATCGTTCTCGTCCTCTTCTGCTTCGGCACGGCGCGCGCCGATGACGTAGGAGCGCAACGCGACGTCACGGCAATTCGCAGTGCGGTTCCCGTGCTGCTTCACCGCTTGTACTACGAACGCAACTACGATCCGTCGCAGATCGTCGTCTCCGACATCGTCGTCGTGGGCGATGCGGCGCTCGCGAACTGGCACATCGGTTCGCATGACGGCATCGTCGCCATGGATCGCATCGCCGGAACGTGGTGGGATCTGCTCGAAGGCTACAGCGATCGAACCTCGGCGACTCCGGAGCACCCCTCGTGGTGGTTTGAGGGTGCGCCGCCGTGGCGCGCCCTTTCGTATAACGGGTCGTATTTCGGGCCCACGAGCGCGCGATTGCTCTCGCTCGGACTACCGATGCATCTCGTCGCCACGGCCGCGGCGCACAATCCGCTCATCGCTTCGGCCGACGATGCCGAGCACCGCTACGAGTCGACCGCGCGCCGCACGCATAGCGGCGGTATCGTCGAGCCGAACGTGGATCGCGAAGTCATCTATCTGCCCGCGAACGTTACCCAAAACGGTAGCTCGCACGGCGGCAATCGATCCGAAACGGGCGGGTACGAAATCGTTCTCGTGCTGGCACCCAACGATGCGCCGGCAGGAACTCGCGTCGCGATCGATGGCAGCCGGCCGCGTGCCCCGGCTGCGTCGCTCTACAATCTCACGTTTTCGTTTACCGGATCGGGAACCGTCACGTTCGGTGCGGGCAGCCGCGTCAACGTGTGGTTTCCATACATTCTCGACACGCGCAAGCGCTACACGCTCTCGCTCGCGGGTCACGGTTCGCTCGATGCAGACCTGCACGACAACACGCTGACCTTCGCCCTGCCCGACTTCTCGGCGCGCCCTAACGAGACGTTCAAAGGATCGATCGACGCGCGATGAGAGCGATTGCGTTCGCGGCGCTTGCCACTGCGGTGCTGTTGCTGCAGGCCTGCCCGAACGCGCGTGCCGATGATTTTGGGCCGCCGCGCGAGATCGCGGCGCTGCGATCCGACGCGAAGACGCTGCTCGCGAGTTCGGCGCGTAACGCACGCGCCACACCCGATGCGATCGTGGTCACCGACGTCGTCGTCGTTTCCGGCGACGCGCTCTACAGCTGGCGTGTCGGAGCGGCAAGCGGCCTAAGCGTCTTAAAGCGCATCCGTAACCAGTGGTGGGAAAGGCTGCGTGTGATTCCGCGTCCTCTAGAAGACTGCGCCCTGCGTTCCGCATCGCTGCGCGCACGGGACGTCGCCGACGCGCTTCTTCGAGCGGCCTCACTTCACAACGCAATGGTGCGACTCGCCGATCGGCCTAAACCGGTCGAGTTCGATCCGCTGGGCGGTCGCGGGATCGTCTGCGTCGAGCCAAGCGATGCCGCGACCGTCGATCGAATCGCCGCGGCCGGCGGGTCGCTTGCGGTCTCACCGCGGCAGACCGACGGATACGTAACGACGTTGACCTACGCGAAGAACTCCTCAACGGGCAACGCGCGTTTCATCGCGCCGATCGGCAGGATGCCGACGGACGCCGAAAGCACGCAGGCGCCGCGCGGCGACAGCTTTTACTATTTCGACATCTCGCTTGCCGCGAATGGTCCGCTAGCATTCGAACGCGGGGGACGGCTCGACGTGTGGTTCCCGCACGTGCTCGCAACGACGCTGCGCTACAGCTTAACGATCGGTTTCGCCGACAAACCGATCGGCCCGATCGACGGTGCGCTGCACGACAACACGCTGACCTTCGATCTGCCGGCGTTCACGGCGACGCCCGGCATTACGCTGATGGCCGAGATCGACGGCGACTAGTCCGGCACTACATCGAACTGCATGACCGGAAGCGTTCGTCCGGGAACCAGGCTCGAGCGGTGTTCGCCTACCCGCTTGGCGCCGAGTTGCAGATAGAATCCTTCCGCGTAGGGGTCGCTTTCCAATAGCATCCTCGTAGCCGCGCGATCGCGCGCGTACTGCAGCGCGGCCATGCAGAGCAATCGCCCGATGCCGCGACGCAAGCAATCGGGTTCGACGAACAAGTCGTGCAGCGTCGCCACTTCGCCTTCGATCGTTACCCGTGCGAACCCGACCGCGCGAGAACCCTCTTCCGCTACGATCACCTCGCTGCGCGCGATCATCACCGGAGTCAGGATCAACTCCGATCGGATGGCCTCGATAAAGACGTCGTCGTAGCCCCACGAGCGCTTGCTGCGCAGTTCCAGTTCCGTCAGCGCGCCGGCCTCGTTGGGTCGCGCGTTACGAAGACGCGCCTGCAAGCGTCTGCGCCGCATGGGCCATGTTGAGTTCGACGGCCGGATTGAAACCGGTCCACGATGCGCGGATGCGGCCTTGCGGATCGATCACCACGATCGTCGGAAAACCGTCGATTGCGAAGAAGCCCGACGAAAGCGCGCCGGGATCGATCGCGACGCTGCGCAAATGATTCGTTCGCGTGTATGCAGCCGCAACGCCCCGCGGCTCGCCGACGTCGACCGGCACGACCTCGACATTGGGATGCTTGCGAGCGTAGGATTCCACCAGCGGCAGCGACGCCTTACACGGTTCGCACCACGACGCAAAAAAATCCAGAAAGACGACGCGCCCGCGCTGATGCGTCAGTACGAACGGCGGCCCGGCCAGCGTTTGATACGTCACGTGCGGAGCCGGCAACGCGTCGGCGCCGTGCAGCAGCCGCGGCGCGATCAGCAGCTTGTACGCAACCACAACGATGACGGCGAGGGCGACGATATCGAGCGCGCGCCCCCGCGTCAACCACGCCTTTTTCGGCGGCTTAATCGGTGGTGAAGACTGCTGCAATGCCTTGGCCGCCGCCGATGCACGCCGACGCCACGCCGTAGCCGCCCGCGTTCGCGCGCAGATCGCGTAACGTCGTGAGCGCGATCCGCGCGCCCGACGCACCGAGCGGATGACCGAGCGCAATCGCTCCGCCGTGCGGGTTGAAACGCATGCCGTTACCGGCCACGCGCAGATCCATCTCGCGCAGACAGGCGAGCACCTGCGGTGCGAAAGCTTCGTTGATCTCCATGACGGCAAGATCTTTCGTTCCGAGCCCCGCGAGGGCGAGAGCCTTCGGAATAGCGACCGCCGGCCCGATGCCCATAATATCGGGATCGACGCCGACGACGCTCGAGCTGACCAGTCGCCCCAGCCACGTCAACCCGTCGGCCTTGGCTTGTTTGACGGTCGTCAACACGACCGCGGCCGCGCCATCGGTGATGCCGCTCGCATTGCCCGGCGAAACGACGCCGCCTTTCTTAAAGCGCGCCGGCAATTTCGCGAGCTTCTCCATCGAGAGTCCGGCGCGCGGGCCCTCATCGGTCTCGACGACGGTTTGCGACCCCTTCGGACCTGGCACCGTAACCGGCGCGATCTCGTCGGCGAAATAACCGTTGCTTTGCGATTCGAGCGATTCGCTCTGGCTGCGCAGTGCGAACTCGTCGCACTCCTCGCGCGAAACGCGATACTTCTCGGCAAGATTCTCGGCGGTGATCGCCATCGGCAGCCCGTTGTACGAATCGGTCAGCGCTTCCCAGAGCGTGTCTTCGAACTTCACGTTCGCCCCGAGCGGCAATCCTTTGCGCGCCCCGCGTACGACGTGCGGCGCCTGGCTCATCGATTCGCTTCCGCCCGCGAGCGCGTAAGTGGTTTGCCCCAGCATCAGCGAGTTGGCGGCGGTGAGAATCGCTTGGAGGCCGCTGCCGCACAGGCGATTGAGCGTGAGCGCGGGGACGCCCACCGGAATACCGGCGCGCAGCCCAACGTGCCGCGCCAAGTAGATCGCGTCGGCGCTGGTCTGCATCACATTGCCGAAGACGATGTCGTCGATGCGCTCTTTAGGCACGCCGCTGCGAGCGATGGCCGCCTCAGAGGCCGCCACGGCCAGGTCGGTCGCGGAGAGCTCCGCGAGGACCCCGCCGAAATTTCCGAACGGCGTGCGCGCGCCCGCGACGATCACGATGTCGGTCTCACGAATGTCAGTAGCCAAAATGGTCCCCGTCTAGAGAGTGGTGCTCCGGGCTACTTCCGCGAGTGCCCTGGCAAGCGCCTTTGAGACCGGATTTGGAGGCTTTGCGCCGACGTTTGCAGGCGACTTTGGCGGCCGCCTGGTACAACAGGGGCGATGCCTATGAATCGTCCCGCGGCCATCACGCTCGATGCCCGCTCGCTCGCCCCTGCGACCAAGACCGAACAGATCTTGGAAGCCTTCGATAAACTCACGCTCGGTGCGATTCTCGAAATCAACGAAGAGAGCGATCCTCGCTCGCTTCGCAACGAGACGGCTCAGCTGCGGCCCGGGAAGTTCTCTTGGGACGCCCGCAACCTGGGTTCGAACCGCTGGACCGTGCGCATGGAGCGGATCGATGAAACCGCCGAGGGCGAAGCCTTTCTGCAGCACGTCCCGCCGTTCTCGAGCGCGAAGGCTTCGACGCTGAAGGATCTGGCCTCGCAGATGAGCGAGCGCACCTTCAAAGCCGGCGAAACGATCTTCGACGAAGGCGAAATGTGGCCGTACCTGGGCATCGTGAAAGTCGGCAAGGTCATCCTGACCCTGCTCTCCCCCGACGGGAAAACGCACACGCTCGGCGAGCGGCTCACGCACGACACGCTCAACGATAGCGGCACCTTCGACGGCGGCGGCTCCACGACGCGCGCCGAAGCGTTGACCGACGCGACGATCGTGACCGTTCCGAGCGAAGCCGTCATGCACGCCTGCCGCAACGACAGCGAACTCGCACTCGGTTTCTTACTCGCCGCCTCGCAGGGTCGCCGCCGCTCGATCGACACGATCGCGGATCTTGCGTTCGCGCACGTTTTGCAGCGCGTCGCGAAATTTCTGCTCGGCTATTCGAGAGCCTCGGTCGGCATGACCCGCGGTCTCCCCGGCGTCGAGAATCTTTCGCAGGCGCAGATCGCCGCCGCCGGCACCGTCCGCGACATGGCAGCCCGCGCGCTGCTTCGCCTCAAGAACGCAAGCGCCGTCGAACTCGATCGCGGCCGCGTTAAAGCGATCGATCGCGCGCGGCTCGAAGCCTTCGCGCACAACGTTCAAGCGCCGCCCGTTTAGAGATCGCGTATCTCGGGATGGTCGGCGGCATAGCGTTCGTACGCGTCCGCGTCGTCGATCATTTCGCGCGCCGCGGCCGCTAGCGCGCCGTAGCGGAAAAGTCCGGAAAGAATTGCGGTATCTCCGATCGCATTTCGCAGCACGAACGTTGGTACGACCTCCACCGGCAGCGCGTAAAACTCCGCCGTGGATTTGCGCAAGAGCGGCTCCGTTTCGCGCATCGCGGCGCCCAATCGCTGCTCGTCGAAGCCGCTAAGCCGCGCCGCCAGCGCGCACGCGAGATCGAAGGTGCCCACACGTTCGCCGTCGCGCAGCGCCGCGCGCGAGAGTTTGCGCCGCACGCTTTCCACGTCGCCGCCCAACGAACGTACCGCTTCTACGGCGCAGTTCGCGTAAAGCGACGAATCGCCGGGGTGCAGCCATGCAGCGGTCGTTTCGATGCCGGCAATCGCTTTCGATCGGCGGTAATACGCGGCCAGCTGCTCGGGTGTGTAGGCGATCGGCTTGCCGTCGTTGAGGAGCCGGATCTTCAGCTCCACCGCAATGCGGTCGCCGAAGTCGCGCCGCAGTCGATCGAGCGACTTATCGGCGAAGTGGCACCACTGTGAGAGCACGTCGAAATAGTAGGTTAGCTGCAGAGGCGCAGTCATGGCGTCTGTTTCGCCGCGCCGACGCCGGTTCCGCCGCGCGCAACGCGCTGATGCCACGGGATGCGATACGTGATCGTCCATTGGCGCGGCGGCAGCGGCGTGCTGGAAAACGCGAACGAGCCGCCGCCGACGACCGGCATCGGATAGACGCGGTCGTACCGCGTAAATAAACCGGCGTCGGTCCCAAACATATTCGACTCCGTCAACGTGATCGTTCCAACCTCGGGGCGAAACACGAGTCCGGCATTGTACGTCGTGAACGCCGGCAGATTGCCGGCATTGTTGATGCTCGTAAACTCGGCGTTGAGCAAGAGCTCCAGGTGTCGACGCGGGAGGATGCTGTCGATCGTCAGGCCCGCTTTTCGCAGCGGTTTGTGCGGGAGCTGCAGACCGATCCCGTAGTAGCTGCCGGGGAACTGCAAGCGCGGATCGATGGTGGTCAAGAACGTGCTGCCAACCGTATAGGTCGGCAGGGCGAACAGATTGCGTCCGAGCGGCACGCGCGCCGTGATATCGAATCCGCGGTTGATCTCATCGAGTCCGCTGAGACTTTGCGTCATGTAGACGTGACCGGCGTTAAACGGAATCGATCCGCAGACCGTTGGCAGGCTCCATGCGCCGGCCAACCCGGCAAGATAGGCGGCGAGGCCGTTGGGAAACGTACCCGGAGGTTCCGCCGCGATTGGAACCGATGCGCGCACCGGTTGTCCTCCGTCGTTTTCGCGATACGCGCTAACCTTCACGTTGCCGCCTCGAAACGAGTGCTGCCAGGAGAACGTGTAGTTGAGATACGACTGCTTGCGCGCCGGATCGGAGGATCCGTCGACGTACGCGGACTGATTCGCGCAATCGAAGTCGGCGCTCAGCGGATCTTCGAGCGCCAGACGACCTTCATATACGGGTTGTGCGCTGCCCGCCTCGACGCTTGCCTCGTAGACGTCGGCCTTCGCAGGCTGCCAATCGGCAGTCTCGGAGAGAACCAGCGCCGTACCGGCGCCCGTCCCCGAATCCAGGCTCACGGAGTGCGTCAACGCCAGCTTATCGTTGGATTTGACGTGATCGCTGAAGCCGAACCACGACGTTCGGGCGATGGGCTGGTCGACCTGGCTCGGCACGCCGTTGTACGTTTGGGTGGATGTCCCGCGGAACGCGCTCTCGTACGCGTCGAGGCTGTCCGTGTGCCGCCGGGCCGTCAGGCTGCCGTCGAAGCCGAAGTTGAAGCCGTTGTAGGTGTTGTGCGAGGAATATGGCGTCATCGCAACGCCGCCCACAACGCGAACGCCCTGACCGGTCTCGAATTCTCCGAAAGGCACGCCAAAAGAAAGATTCGTCTGGACGTTTCCAACGAGCGAATTCAGACGAATCGATGCAAAGCCGTTACGATTGACGGTCATTGGAATCGAGCCGTACCCGCAGGGAAGCAGCGTCGTGAAATCGCTGCAGATATGGGCGTACGACGCGTTCGTCAGCATGCCGGAGAACGCCGCCGACGTTCGTTTGTCGAAGGTATAATTCAGTCGCAGCAGATCGCCGCGCGATTGATTGGAGCCGAGGTGCTCGTACGCGATGCCGCTCTGGTCGGCATAGCGCAGTCCGCTCAGGAAACTGTCGCGCGCATCGAACGCGTGCTGAAACGCAACCTCGAGCCGCGACGAGAGCGCGCCCGAAACCGCAAACGAATAGGTCCCGGCCCCGTAGTTGCCCATCGTCCCCAGCGCGTCGTACGTCCACTGTTTGGTTGGGCGAAGCGTTTGGTAGTTGATCGTTCCGCCGAGGTATCCGGCAGTCGGCGTAAAGCTGACGCTCGCGCCGGTGAACAAACTCTGCGCCGAACCCAGCAACTGCTGCTGCGGGCCGCCGATGCGAATGCCGTCGATCGCGTACCCGGTCTGCGACGCGTCGTGATTGTGGAGCGACACGTTGAACGCCGAGTTCGGGCCGTAGGTCGTATCGTCGACACTCACGCCGGCGAGCTTGTCCAAAGCACCTTTGAGGGACTGCGAGACTTTTCGCTCCGCACTCTCGGCGCCGATCTCGGTCGAGCTGATCGTAACGCCCGGGCGGGATTTTACGTTCGCGATCACTTTTAGGGCCGGTTCGAGCGCGACGTCAACGCGCACGCGAGCGTTCTCGAGAACGTCGAATTCGGGCGAATCGCTCCGGTCGTAATCACCGCGCTGCACTTCGACCCGGTAGCTGCCGGGAGTGATTTCTCGAAGATCGAGCTCGCCTTGCGCGTTGGTCAGCGACGTTTGCGGCGTGTCACCGCCGAGCAAGAAGACTTCGGCGTTATCGATCGGGCGATGAGTGGCGGCATCGGTCACCCAAATGACGACTTCGCCGTTCGCGCGTTGCTGCGCGAAAGCCGCCCCGGAACAAAACGGGAACGCCAGCAGCAATAAAGCGATGGCAACGCGAACGCGCGCGCCGGCAATTGCACCCATGCGCTCCTACTTTCCGCCTCTCGTTTCGGACTCCTTATGGACGCGACGGAACGAGCACCAAACGCTCCCGCGTTGCGGCGCGCACGGCTCGCTCCGAAAACGGCAACGCTGCCAGACGGCCGCTAATCCACTGCGGGCTCAAGTCGCGATAGTGCGCCGAACCCGGCTCGCCCGACTCGCCGCTGGGGATCACGATGCCGCCGGCGTCCCAGTTGCCGATATCCCAGACGGCACGGAAACTTTGTGAGAAGCCCGGCGCCTGAACGTGCACGGTGTATTCGTCGCCATCCCCCGGCAGCGTCGCGCCGTCCAAAAACGCAAATCCCAACGGTCCGAATTGGTGCTCGATTCGAACGGCGCCCTCTTCTCCCCACGGTCCGGTCAGGTCGCGCGGCGGCTCCCATTGGGCGGCGCGCAGATCCATTTCGAAATCGCTCGGCGCCCGCCCGGCGCGAAACCGGTTCATGAGCGCGACGAGGCCGGGGGCATCGTTCTCGGCTTCGATTCGCAGGCGCCGCTCCAGCGTCGCGGCGTCGGAATTTGGCGTGAAGCGTCCGTCCCAGCGCGCGAGCGCGTCGACCAGCGGTGTCGAGAGCGCGCCCGGATGGGAGCGGGCATACGCGACGACGTCGCGCGCGAACTCGAGATCGGCCGGCGAGAACGTGTCGAGCTGCATGCGCGCGAAATAGGCTACGTCGTAGGTGGTTCGAGCGCGAAGCAGCCGCGCGATCCGGTACGCGCGGTACGGCAGTGCGAACCCGGCGCTTAGCCGATAGGGGTAACGATCCCCGTACATTTTATTGTTGGCGCTGAGCACGACGGCGTCGCGCGACGGTGCGACCCTCGGCAGGCGCGCGAAAGCAATCGCGGGGTACGTCGCGCGCAGATCGCGCGCCGGGTGAACGTAGCGTCCCCACGCGGCGTCGTCGGCGATCCGGCCGGCGAGATGGTAGCCCGCAAAACCGTGCGTATCGGCGATCACGAAATTTTGCGCGGGTCCCGGGAACGTTGCGAGCGCACGAACGGCGTCCCGCGCGCTCGCCGCGCGATTTAGCGCGAGGATCGCCGCAAGCGCCGAAGCGCCGGCGTCGTATTGGCTCCAGCGCACGAGTACCAGCCGCGTGCGGTCATAATCATCGGGGACTGCAAATTCGTGCGGCGTGCGGTAGTAGAGTCGCGTCACGTCGGGCCCAAATCGCACGTGGAACCGTTCGCGCTTCCAATGCCCGCCGTGCAGACGGCCGGCATAGAACAGGCTCATCGACGTGACGGCGCCGTTGGTAGCGCCCCACGCAACGCGCTCGTTGTGCCCCAAAATAATTCCGGGCGCACCGGGAATCGCCGCGCCGGCGACGTGCAGTCCCGGCGCGCGCAAATCGATCAGATACCAAATGCCGGGAATATTCAAATCCAAGTGCGGATCGTTGGCAAGCAGCGCGCGTCCCGTCGCCGTTCGCCGCGCTCCCGCCGCCCACGCGTTGCTGCCGATCGGGCGCGAGGCCACGTGCGCGATGCGAAGCACGTTCGCGGAGGGCGCCGGCCGCGCCGGGGGCCCGTCAACGTTTCCGCGGATCGAGACGTCGTATTTCGAATCGCTGAGCGGAAAAGCCGCGTCGAAATCGCGCGGACCGTCCCGTCTCCAAACGTCGTTTCGCGCGAGAATCGAATGCCACGAGTCCGTGAGATCGAGCGAAATAGCGACGCCGACGGCGAGACAATCGCGCGGCTTCCAGGCTGCCGGCCGGTACAGCAACAGGCGAAATTCGATCGGAAGCGGCTGCGAGCGCATCGCCGCGTTGACGCCGTCGCTGAATGCGTCGAGCGCGGCGCGATCGCCGGGACGCAGGTGCCGCCACTGGCGCTCGACGATGTCGCGGGCGTCGATCGTGCGAACTTGCTCGTCGATCGGCAGCTCGTTGGAACCGAGCACCTCGGCCAGTTGCCCGTAGACGAACCGGCGCATCAGCTCCATTTGAAAGAGCCGGTCCGACCCTTCGACAAAGCCTTGCGCGAAATAGAGATCGTGTCCGTTGCGCGCGCGAATGTGCGGGATACCGCGATCGTCGCGTAAGATCTCCACCGGCGCCCGAATCGCAAGGCCGGTCACGGAACCGTGCGAAACCGCCGCCGCGCGCAACCCGAGCGTGGCGTTTAGAACGTAGGCGGCCCCAATGAGGCCGCCCACGATTGCGAACGCTTTAAGGTGCCGGAGCAAAAGCTCCATTACCGCGGTCATGCGCCTTTGCGGCCTGCCTTTCCCAAGCTACAACGCTCGGTGCCGGCGCTTAGTGATGTAGCGCGTTAGTGAACGCGATAGACGTCGGCCGTCTGGTCGGGATCGAAGTTCCCCACGTAGGGGCCCTCGCACGCGGGCGGCCGTTTATCGTCGGATACGACGATCTTCACGCGGTGCACTTCGCCGCCGTTCACGTTACGCACGACGCAGCTCGAACTGCGCCCCGCAACGTTAGCGGTAACGATGTAAGCGCCGCCCTCCAGACCCAGATCGGCAAAAAAGCCGCGCCGATTGGTTAGCGAGGAGCGAAGGCGCACCGCCTCTTGATGCTTGGGTACCGGGAGCTGGTAGATCGACACGGCGGCGTTCGCTACGGGTTTGCCGGTGGTTCGATCCATCACGGTGCCGGAGATTCCGCCGGTCGCGTCCGCCGATGCGACCAGCGGCGCGAGCGACGCGGCCAGCACGAACGGAGTTACTAAAGCAAGCAGTTTCATGGATACTTCGTACCCTCGCCCGCCGCGCCCAAACGAAAAAAAAGGAGTTGCAGCCGACGGCTCAGTTGCTATCGGCCGAACCGCGCTCCACCAAGCTTTTGGTGAGGTAGACGATCCCCAGCGTCTGCACCCACTCCGAGACGATGTTTCCGCTGACTTGACCCCACTTGCCGTTGGTCTGCATGTGCGCGAATAGAACGACCCACCCGACGCCGGTGATGAGCAGAAAGATCGTAAGTGAGTGCTCCCAGAGCAGCCGCCGAATGCCGCGCAGGCGATCGGCCGGCTGCCGGCTCTGTTGCGATCCGCGCTCGATCAGGTACTTCGTCCCTACGATGACGACGACCGATCCGCACCAATCCGCAATCGCGTTGCCGAAAAAGGCCCCCCAATGGGTACTCGGATCGCTGAAGCAATACATCACGAACCACAGCGCGAGAATCGCGACCGTCACGATGCTCAAGCCATGCGGCCGTAGTGCGGCCACGATTCGGCTAACGGCCGATTGCCGCGACGGCTTGTCGGAAGTTCGCGATCGGGACGACTTTGATACCGGAGGTCGTTTTGATTTCGGCATAGTTCTCCCGCGGCACGAGAAAGAGTGAAGCGCCCGCGCGACGCGCGGCGACGATCTTCTGCGCGGCGCCCTCGATCGGCCCGACGCTGCCGTCGTACGAGATGGTACCCGTGCCCGCAACGGCTCGTTCGGGCAGTCGTCCCTTCCCGGCTAGCGTCGCGTAGATCTGGAGCGCGAACATAAGACCGCCCGAACTGCCCGACACGTCGGGGAGATGATACGTCACCGCGACCGGTAGCCGCGGCCGTTCGATCACCGCGGTGAGATAGACGCCCAGAGCGGTCGCGCCGTGATAGAGGATCGTCGGAACGTTCGCTTGCAGCAGGCGGCCTTTCCGCAGAATCGCGACGCGCACGCTGGCGCCCGGCGTAACGCGAGCCAGAGCGCGCGCGACATCGGGGCTCGCCGTCGCCGCGGCGCCATCGACCGAAACGATGAGATCCCCGGGACGCAACGCTCGTCCCGCGCGCGAGAGCGCCGAAATGGAAAGCACGAGCACGTGCGAACGCGGAATCGGGACTCGCAAGTGCGCGGCCCGCTCGGCGACGACCGCGGCGATCGCTTGACTCTCGTTCATCGACTCGCGCATGACGCCTTCGTATTCACGCGAGCTGATGCCCTGCGGCACGACGTCGGTCGTTCGCACGATGCGGCCGCCCGGCCCCAACCCGTCGAGCAGCACGAGCGGCGTGGCATGCGCGACGAATGCCACGTCGGTCAAATAAAAGTGCACGGCCGGCGGCGCGTGCCGCGCGACGCTCACGACCTTTCGCAAGTCGACCGCGTGGCCCGGCAAGATCAGCGAATATGGCGTGGGGATCGAAGCGAGCGCGGCCGCCACAAGGGCGGCCGCGACGTAGATTGGCGCACGACGCTGCGCCAGCGAAAGGCGCACGCGGTTTAGCGCACGACTTCGACCGACTCGAGAGCCGCGGTCTCGTCGGCGGCCTGCGCGTCGAAAGCCGCCCGTTTGCTCTTCGCGGCCGCATCGGCGAGCGGCTGTCCGTCGGTCGCAGCCGGCGATGGTCGCGGCGTCAGCGCTTCGCGCCCTTTGCGCACCGAGCCGAGAGCGGTTGAAAGCCGCGTCTCGAGTTCGCCGAGCATCTGAGCGGCATAGTGATCGGCGCCTTCGCGAATCTTGCGCGCCCGTTCCTCCGCCTCGCGCAGCACCACGTCGGCCGTCGTACGAGCGCGCGCCACGATCTCGTTTTGGTCGACGAGTTCTTCGTGTTTGCTCGTCGCTTCGGTGACGATCGCGTGCGCCTTTTCGTGCGCGGCACGGATCATGCGATCCTGATCCTTGGCGATAATCTTCGCGCGCCCGACCTCTTCGGGCAACGACGAACGAACCTTCTCGATCATCTCCACCAGCCGCTCCTCGCTCAGGACGCGATAACCGGCGGGGAGCCAAGTCCCTTCGTGTACGTAGGCTTCGAGTTTATCCAGAACGCGATAGACCGACATGAATACCTCCGTTACGATAAGCTGCGCAGCGTGTCGCGTTTGGCGGCCATCAACCGTTCTACCGGTTCCGGAACCAACGCTCCAACGTCACCGCCTAAGAAGAACACCTCTTTGACAATGCTCGAACTGACAAACGAATACTTTTGATCGGACATGAGAAACATCGTGTCGACGTCTGAGAGCGCCCGATTCATCAACGCGGTAGACATCTCATTCTCGAAATCCGAGACGACGCGCAACCCTTTGACGATGACGTCGGCTTGATTGGCTTTGACGTAGTCGGCGAGCAAGCCGCGAAAATGCTCGACCCGCACGTTTGGCAGGTGAGCGACGCATTCGCGAATCATCGATTCGCGCTCCTCGAGCGTAAACATCGGCTCGCGCTTTTGCGGATTCACGACGACGGCCACGATGAGCTCTGCAAAACACGTCGCCGCACGATCGATAACATCGAGATGCCCGTTCGTCGGCGGATCGAACGACCCCGGGTAGATGGCCCGGGGGTGGCGAGCGGAGCGGTTATTCAACCGATGTCATCCCGCGCCGCACCGGCGAGGGTAAAAAAGGCCAATGCGACATCGCCGTAGACTTCCTCGCGGACTCCGCGGTACCCCGGTATTGGCGGAAGAATGCTGCGCGCCGCGTGTTCGAAGATCACGAGCGCGTCGGGCGCGAGGAGGTTACGTTCGAGAAGCAGCCGGAACATTTGCAGCGGCAGTTCGTCGGCGTACGGCGGGTCGGCATACACGATATCGAACGGCCCATCGACGCGATAGAGCGCCCGGTCGACCGGCGCCGAGACGACCGTAACGAGCTTGCCGACACCCAGATTTTGCGCGGCCTCACGGATCGCATCGGCCGTCTCGCGATGGCCCTCCACCGAAACGACGCGTTTCGCGCCCCGCGAGGCCGCCTCGAAACCGATGGCGCCCGTTCCCGCAAAAAGATCGAGAAAACGCGCGCCTTCGATGCGGGGCATCAAGATCGAAAAGAGCGACTCCTTGACCCGGCCCGGAGTCGGCCGAACGTTGTTTCCTTTGGGTGAGGCGAGTTTACGGCTACGCAGGGTTCCTCCCGTGATCTTCGGCACGCTCGTTTTCTACGGGCGAACGAGCGCGAGCACCTCGTGGAGACTGTGGATAACTCGCGAAGGCCCTGGAACAGTCGAAGGATAGCTTGCCCCCTCGGCGTCGAGCCAAATGCCCTGCATGCCGGCCGCGAGCGCGCCGGCGACGTCGACGACCGGGTTGTCGCCGATGTATCCGATCCCATCGGCCGCGCATCCGAGCGTGCCGGCCAGCGCCGCGAACGCGGCCGCATCGGGCTTCTGCGATCCAATCTCGCTGCTGGCAAGCACCGCGCCGCCGAATCCGATGCGGGCGGCCTTGCGCTGCTGTAACGGCGCCCAGCCGTTCGTAAGGATCGCATGCGGCACCGCCCGAGCCCGGAGGTGCTCGAAGCAGTCGCGCGCGCCCGGCAAGGGCACGACGAAGGCATCGACGCTCGCGAGTGCGATGCGCCGGTATTCGTCGGCATAGCCGGTCGGCGCCACGCCGCGATCGCGCACGAATCGCTCGACTGCGTCGTCGATCGTGCACGCCCCCGCCCGCTGGTGCGCGAGCAGTTCGTCGATTCGAACGATCTCGGCATCGAGCGCGCCGAGCGGTGCTCCGCCGTCCCGTTCGATGAACTCGATCAAGTGGAGAAACGCCACACGCTCGAGCTTGTTATCGAGCCCGAGCGTGTGATCGAAGTCGAAACCCAGCGCGCGAATGCGCGCTGGGCCGGCGCTTGAGGCTATGTGGGTCCGGGTCCGGTTACGATTCGCACGAAGCCATTGGGTCGCACCCACTTACTCATGGCCGCGCGAATCTGTGCCGAGGTGACGTCGAGTTCGCGCCGCGCGTCGACCGAGTATTGATCGAGCGGCAAGCCGAGACCGGCATACCGCAAGAACAGTGAGCCGACGCCGTCGTAACTATCCTGCGCGATCGGAATATCGCCCATCAACTGCGCTTTGGCTCGCAGCAGCCGGTCGGCGGCAACGGGCCGGCGCTGCATCGATCGCAGATCGTTGACGACCAGTCCCTCGGCCGGAACGACGTTTTTCGGATCCGATCCGTAGGAAACGCTAAACGTCGAACGGACTTTCCCGGCCTGCAGGCGACTGCCGACGTAGTAGACGTAGCCGTGGACTTCCCGTAGATCGTGATAGAGCAGCGATGAGTAGAAGCCGCCCGACAAGATCGTGTTAGCGACTTGCACCGGTGCGAAATCGGGATCTTTACGCAACAAGCCCGTCGTTTCGACGAGTTGTACCGAGGACTGAACGCGCCCCGTTGCCGGGACCGTCGCCGTCGAAGCCGCATTGTTGGGCACCGGCGAGGGATAGACGTTCGGCTTCGGACCGACGGCGCTCCACGCGCCGAAGTACTTCGTCAGGGCTGCCTTCGCTTGATCCGGCGTCACGTCGCCGATCACGACGATGGTTGTGAGATCCGGACGATACGCCGAGGCGAACCACGCCTTAACGTCGGCGAGTGTGAGCGACCCGACGCTTGCGGGCGTGGCGAAGCGCTGCTCTGGATCGCCCGCCGGATAGAGCGCCTTGCTGAGCGCGACCGCCGCCAGGTGATCGGGCGCGGTGATCACGCCGGTCAGCGAACCGACCGTCTGCTGCTTGACGACATCGAAATCTTTCGCATCGAAACGCGGATGCAGTTCTTCATCGGCGAGCAGGGCGACGCCGCGATCGAAATCACTCGAGAGCGCCTGCAGGCCGAAGGTGGTTCCGGCTTGCGTGGTGGCCGCGATCTTATCGAGTTCCGCCTGGAACGCGAGGCGATCGTAGGTGGCCGTTCCGTAGGGGAGTAACGACGCGGTGAGGTCGGCCACGCCATCTTGTCCGGCGGGCTCTTGCACTTGCGGATTGTTGCGTATCTCGCCCGCCACCGTCACGGTGCGGGTCGAGTGATCGGGCTGCACGATCACTTTGATGCCGTTGGCGAGCGTCAAGGCCGTGGGATGCAGTGTCTCGGCGGGAACGTGCAAGTGCGCGAGCACGCTCCGCGCGAACGCCGGCAGCGCAACGTGCTTGCTGGGCGCTATCGTATTGACTTCTTTTGCGAGCGCGCCGGCGCCCGAACTGGTCTTGCCGAGGTTCTTCGGAACCGCGTAAGCGGTAATCGCGCGCGCGTCGACGACGTAGGTGCGCAGCACCCGGTTGACGTCGTCCGTCGTGACTTTGTTAAACGCCGAAATCATGTCGTCGGGGGATGCGAGGCCCTGAACCGCGACCGCTTGACTCCATTCGAAGGCGAGGCCTTCGATCGAATTGGCGTTGTACTCGAGTTGGGCGACTTCGCGCCGCTTGGCCGCTTCGACGAGATCGGCCGGAACGCCGGTCTTGCGATAGTTCGTTAAAACGTCTCGCACGAGTTTGTCGGCCGCCTCGGGTTTGGTCGTTACCGGCACGATCGCAACCGCGTAGCCGATCGACGCTTTCGCGAACGATTGTTGCTGAAACCCTGCGTAGAGCGCTTGGCCCGAGGCCGCGAGTCCGTAGAGATCGCCGCGCTGGCTCGAGAGAACGTCGCCGAGAATTTGCGCCGCGGCATAATCTGAGCTCGCGAAGCCGGGAAGCCGATACCCGATAAGCACCGCCGTATACGGCTGGTCGCTCGTGTCTCGATACGTGTGCGGAACGATCGGACGAAGATTGACCGGATCGCGCGAGGGAAGCGCCGCCGATGGAATGTCGCCGAAGAGCGCTTTGACGCGAGCGACCGTCTTGGGTCCGTCGACGTCGCCGACGATGACGTACACCGCGTTATTCGGATGGTACCATTTGTCGTAAAAATGTATCAGTTGCGGGTGATTGATCGTATGCGCGAAATCGCGCACGGTTCCAAGGCCGTTCTTGGCATAGGGCGTCCCGCCCAGCAGCGCTTGCGTCATCTTCTCGTTGAGTCGATAGAAAGCGTTGCTGTTATCTTGCGTCACCTCTTGCGTGATCGCGCCGCGCTCCTGATTCCATTGCGACTGCGCCATCGTCAATCCCGTCGCGCGGGAACGTTCGAGGTTCAGCGCGATCCCGAGATACTGCGAGGGAACGGTAAAGAAGTATTGCGTGATGTCGCTCTCGGTGTCGGCATCGAAGCTTCCGCCGGTGATGTCGATCGAATCCATCAATTGCGAAGACGAGATCGTCTTGCTGCCGCGGAACATCATGTGTTCGGTCGCGTGCGCGAGACCGGGAATAGATTGGTCGTTGGAGCCGATCCGATAATTCAGCATGGTCGTCACCACCGGCGCGAGAGCGTCGTGCACGACGACGATCCGCAGTCCGTTGTGAAGGGTCGCACGCGTGACCTGAAGGGAGGCGGCATCGGTGGGGCGCGGAGCGAGCGCGAGAAGCCCGACACCCAACGCCAAAGCACCGGCCGCAAGAAACCGAAGCGCTTTAATCATGGCGGGTAGTTAGCTACCACCGCGACGGCGCCCTCGGAGAACGCCTCAACTGCTAAGCATCATGGCCCGGGCACTGGGGGTGGCCTCGATTAACGCGCGCAGGCCGGCATGGCCGGGACTCGATAGCGTGGGGTCGGCGTCGACGATCGCTTCGGCCGCGAGCTTGGCGCTACGATAGATCTCGATGTCGCGAACGAGATCCGCGACGCGGAATTCGACGAGCCCGGATTGTGCGGTTCCCGCGAACTCGCCCGGACCTCGCAACCGCAGATCTTCTTCCGCGATCCGGAAACCGTCGGTCGTCTCGGTCAGGATTCCTAACCGTTCGACCTCGCCGGCATCGTCGGGGGCGATCAGCAAGCAAAACGATTTCGCCGCGCCGCGTCCGACGCGCCCGCGCAGTTGGTGTAATTGCGAAAGTCCGTAACGATTGGCGTCGAGCACCACCATCACGCTCGCGTTGGGAACGTCGACGCCGACCTCGACGACGGTGGTCGCCACCAAGACCTGGATTTCGTTGCGCGCGAACCGGCCCATTACCGCGTCCTTCTCACGCGCAGAGAGCCGTCCGTGGAGCAAACCCAGCCGCAGATCGGGGAAAACGTCCTTCTGCAAGCGTTCCGCCTCGACCACGACGCTCGTTAGTTCGCTCTCGGATTCGTCGATCGCCGGCGCAACGATGTAGGCTTGGTGCCCGGCCTCGACGTTCATCCGTACGAATGTATAGGCCTTATCGAGACGGCTGTTTCGCAGCGCGAAGGTCTCGATCGGCGTGCGGCCGGGCGGTAGTTCGTCGATAATCGAAAGATCGAGATCGGCGTAGATCGACTGCGCCAGCGTGCGCGGAATCGGCGTCGCGGTCATGTGCAGCGTGTGCGGTGCGACGCCTTTGGAACGCAACCGCGCGCGTTGCTCGACGCCGAAGCGATGCTGTTCGTCGATTACGACGAGGCCGAGCCGCGCGAAGTCGACACCCTCGGTAAGTAATGCATGCGTTCCGACGGCGAGCATCGCGGCCCCGCTCTTGAGCTTCTCAACGGCGTTCGCACGCGCGCGGGCGCCTTGGCTGCCGAAGACCGCCTCGACCGCGATGCCGAAGGGCAGCAGCGTCGGTGCCAATTTGGCGGCATGCTGGGCGGCGAGAATCTCCGTCGGCGCCATCAGCGCGGATTGAACGCCGTTGCGCGCGGCCAAAACCACGGCCGCAGCCGCCACCAGCGTCTTGCCGCTGCCGACGTCGCCTTGCAACAGGCGGTTCATCGGCGACGTGCGCGTCATGTCGTGCCAAATCTCCGCGATCGATCGCCGCTGCGCACCGGTCGGCGCAAACGGCAGTTCCCGCTCGAACCCGGCGAGCAGATCGCCGGGGATCGCGAGCGCGTCCGCGCCGCTCTCGGCGGCTCGCGCGCCGCGCTTTAGCTGCGCCGCGAGTGCCAGCGCCAGAAACTCCGTGAAGATAAACCGCTCGCGCGCCTTCGCGGCAGCTTCCGGCGACTGCGGCACGTGCATTTCGCGATACGCTTCTTCAAGCGCCGGAAAGTGCCGTTCGTTCGCAAGCCGGATGGGGATGGGATCCTCACTCGCGAGCGACAACAGCTTCGGAAGGTTGCGACGGACGACTTGATGGATCTTCCGCGACGTCAGGGTTTTGCTCGCCGCGTAGATCGGCACGATCTCTCCTTCGTAGGATTCGTCGTCCGCCAGCGTCTTGTGCAGCGTCACGTTCATAGCGGCACCCGCCGGCGTACGCTGCACGCGGCCGCGCACGAAAAGCCGCATCCCCTTTTTGAACGCCCCGATCAGGTAACTGCGGCCGAACCATTTCGCAACGAACGTGCCGCTATCGTCCTGCAATTCGGCTTCCACAATCGTGAGATTGCGCGCCCGGCGTTCGCGCACCCAGATCACGGTTCCGACGGCGTTGACTTCGCCGTCGCCGCTCACCAGCTTCGAGGCGGGCGTGGGGAAGCGCTGATCTTCATAGCGATACGGGAAATCGTTGAGCAGATCTTCGGCGCGCGCGATTCCAAGCTCCGCGAATTTCGCCGCACTCTCCTTGCCCACGCCCGCCAACTCCCCAATCAGCATCGAGCAAAAGCCATAGCTACCCCCCGTCCTTCGACAAGCTCAGGATGACAGGGGGGCTTTGTAGTGGTGAGCCTATCGATGCATGAATCTGTCGATGCATGAGCTTGTCGTTCTTCGACAGGCTCAGGATGACAAGCAGCGTTGTCGATGCGTGCGCTTGTCGTCCTTCGACAAGCTCAGGATGACAGGGGGGCCTTGTCATGCTGAGCTTGTCGAAGCATGCGATTGGGCGTTGAGGCGGTTGGTTAGGGCGTAGACGGTTTCAATGTGGGTTGCGGCGACGCCGTATTCGCGGGCGAGTTCCACGACCGCGCCGACGATTGGGTCGAGTTCGAGCGTGCGTCCGGCTTCGAGATCCTGCAGCATCGAGGTCTTAACGTTGCCGAGCCGCGACGCAAAGCCGATGCGTTCTTCGGCATCGATCTGCGGATCGCACCCCACGGCCGAGGCGACCGCGATCGTTTCTTCCATCAAAGCTCGCAAGAGCGCGCGAGTCTGCGGGTCGTCGATCATCGCGGCGACGCTCGAGCGCGTGAGCGCGCTGACCGGATTGAGCGAGACGTTGCCCAAGAGTTTGCGCCAAAGCGCGCGGCGAATCGCCGGCTCGATCGGCGCTTCGAGCCCCGCGGCGATCAACAGAGCGGAGAACCGCTCGACGCGATCGCTGCACCGGCCGTCGATTTCCCCGATCGGATAGAGTTTGCCGCCCATCTGCGCGACGACGCCCGGTTCGGGGATATTGCCCGACGCGTGAACGACCGCGCCCAAGACTCGGTCGTCCGAAAACATGTGCCGCAGCCGGCCGCCCGGATCCACGCTGTGCAGCGAACGATCCGGAAAATACCAAAACGGAATGCCGTTTTGCATCGGAACGATCGTGGCTTCCGTGTGTAGAAACGGTTCGAACTGCGGCAGAACCGCATCCCACTGATGCGCTTTCAGCGTCACTAAAATAAAGTCGAAGGAGCCGAGTTCGCGCAGATCCGACGAGGCCGGCACGTCCACCGTGAAATCGCCGAGTTCGCCACGTACGCGCAGGCCGTTGCGCTTGATGGCTTCCAGGTGCGCGCCGCGCGCGACGACCGCGACGTCGACGCCCGCGCGGGCCAGAGCTCCAGCGATGAATCCGCCGATCGCGCCGGCACCTACTACTGCTACTCGCACGCTTCTCTCACAAAATTTTAGGCGACGGGCAGATTCGAACTGCCGAATGGAGCTTTTGCAGAGCTCTGCCTTACCACTTGGCTACGTCGCCGCACACGCGGATCCACGACTTGGAGCGGGTAGCGGGAATCGAACCCGCGCATCAACCTTGGGAAGGTCGCAGGCTGCCATTACATCATACCCGCGTACCAAGCGCCGCCCTCCGTTCTCCCCGACGTCGGCCGCGTCCTACACAACCCAGGATGCGTTCGTATCGTTTCGGGCGAAGCGAGCCCGCGTGACCTGGATCTACGCCGTTCCGTCCTGGGTCCTTGCGCCCGTTGCGATCGCCGCCTTCTGCGCGATCGCCGCGATCGGCCTCTCGCTCGCGCGCCGTCACCTGGTTCGCAACGAAACCATCACGCACAACGACGTCGCCGGGCCCATACTCGCGACGATCGGCACGGTGCTCGCGGTGATGCTCTCGTTCATGGTCGTCTCGGTTTGGCAGCAATACGAAACCTCGGCCAATACCGTCGAACGCGAAGCTAGCGCGGCATCGGACATCCATCATCTGGCCGACCTGTTGACGGCACCCACGCGCAACCGCCTCAAGGCCGAAGTCGATCGATACATCCTGCTCGTCATCAACGACGAGTTCCCCGCCATGCGCCACGGCCGCTCCAGTACCGATGCCTCGTACGCCGCCTATCGCATCTATGGCATCGTGGCGGCGTTTTCACCCGCGTCTTCCGCGCAGACGCAACTGCAAGCGCAGGCGCTCGAACTGGCGCACACGCTGACCGACGCACGGCGCAGCCGTCTCCACGACAACGCGACCGGCATCCCGCCGATTCTCTGGGCGGCGATGCTTTTTATGGGCGCGTTGACCGTCGGCTTCTGCTACTTCTTTCGCATCGACAGCGCGCGGGCACATCTCTGGATGGTCGTTGCCATGACCTCGGTGATCGCGGTCACCTTCGTGCTAATCGCGGAGCTCGATTATCCGTATCGCGGAGATACGGGGATCGGCCCGCAAGCGTTCGTTGCGGCCTACGCGCGAATTCATAATCTCGAACGCTAGCCCGCGCCTCTAACTCAGAATGTTGATCGCACGGGATGCGATGACCGCGAGCGTCACGAGCGACGTGAGCGATTCGCCCATCATGAGTACTTTGGCCATCGGCGTTAGGGGAAACGTGTCCGTCGGACTAAAGGCCGTAGCCGTATTAAACGCCAGATACACGTAATCGAGAAATTGCGGCCGGAACCCGTATTGGCGCTGAACGTCGGTGCCGAGCGCCATCTGCGGAAACAAGAAATCCGCGCGGCGATGCACCTGCTCGAACGACGCGTGCGCGCGCACGTCGGGGCCGTGCCCGTCGGTCTCCCAAAACCACAGCGAGTACACGATGATATTCGTAAACCAGATCTGCACCGCTGCTAAGAGCAGTTGGGCGCCGACGACGCTCTTCCCGTGCTCGAACAACTCGAAGAGCAAGAGCACGATCGTCACGATGTTAAAGGCGTTGAGCGCGGCGATGACCCAAATCGAGGCCGCGCGCTGCCAGCCCGTTTCGTCGTGACGCCGCGGCTTGAAAACGATGAGCGGGACCAACGGCACCAACACGAGCAGCGGCAGCAACCAATACGGCCCGAACGTCAGTTTCGGCGGCAGGGTGAGATACAGAACGAGCGCGACGACCGTCGCGATCGCCGCGTGCCAACGGGGTTCCTCGTAGAGCGTGCGCTTGATCGACATGCAGGCGCTCATTCGCAGAGCTCGCTGCAATTGCATCCCGCCGGCCGCGCGTGCGGTTATCACCAGCATGGCTACAGATTTTCGCGACGGCAAAACCTTTCCGCGTCGGGGACGCCAGCCGATCGGCGAGTTCCTCTGGCTCGCTCGCGTATTCGACAAGGCGCGCGCCGGCGCGAACGGCACGATCCACGACTACATCTATCCCTGCCCGATGGACCAAGGCGTCTTCGAGCGCTGGGGGCTGACCTCGTCCGATTTCGATCGAGCGATCGCCGGCGCCCCGACCGACGAGGCAATCTATCAGTGGGTCAAGGCTCGCGTCGCGCCCGACCGGGCGCAGGCCGCCAACGATTGGCTGATGGTCGAGAAGATCGAGAACCTCGACCGGCAAGATTCCGAGGAAGGCGTTCCCGCGAACGCCTGACCCTCAAGCGGACCCGCTACTGGAAGAGCGTGCCGGCGTTGACGGGAGCCGAACGCATCGCGCCCTGCTGCAGTCCCCACTTCTTGAGCAGTCGATCGTAGCTACCGTCGCGGATCGTCGCCTGCAGCGCACGCTGCAGATGGTCGCGCATGGAAGACCGGCCTTTGGCGACCGCGATGCCGTAGGGAACCACGCCGAATTGGCGTCCGGCAACCTCATAGCTCGTGCCGTTCCCGAGCGTTTTGGCGAGATACGCGACCACCGGGTAGTCGGAGACGTGCGCGTCGGATTTGCCGGCGAGCAGCGCCTTAAGTGCGTCGGCGTCGGTGCCAAACGCCGCAACGCGAACGGCACCTAAATGAACGCCGGTACAGGATTTCGATTGGTTTTCGAGCGCGCTCTGTTGTGAGGTGCCCTTCTGCAAATCGACTCGTAATCCGCATAACCCGGCGAGGTTAAACACGTCGCGCGGATTGCCGCGAACCACCAGGATTCCGCTGCCCGCCAAAAAGTAATCGATGAAATCGACCTGCTTCTCTCGCGCGCGCGTGTCCGACATCGCGGAGAGCACGGCGTCGAACGTACCCGCGTCGAGCGCCTTCACGAGCGTGTTGAAATCGTGATTGGCGAAGGTCACGCGCATGCCCATGTGCCGGCCCAGTTCTTGGGCGAGATCGTAGTCGAAACCGTCGACCCGCTTCGCACTGCCCGCATAGAATTCCAGCGGAGCGTAGGAAATATCGGATCCGATTCGCAGCGTCCCGGTCGCCGCCGTAACGGCTCCCGGCATCAAAGAGAGCGCCAAGGCCGCGGCTGTGAGGCGGCCCAGCCACCCGGCTCTGGGAGGGAACTTCTGGTCAGCGATTCTCATATGGTTCCAGATATCGGCAAATCGCCTGCCGCTCGCCAGCAATGCGGCAAAGTGGGTATGAACTTCTCGGGGACCGATTTCGTTACCTGAGAACCCACCCGAAGGAGAACCACGTGCGTCCTATCTTTATCGCGGCCACCATGGCCGTCGCACTCATCTCGACCAGCCTAACGGCGCTTGCCGCGCCGACGGCCGGAACAACTCTTAATGGTACGATGACTCAGTCGATCGACACCAAATCGGCCTACGTCGGCCAAAGCGTCGAGCTTACGAACGTCTCGTCGTCCGATGGCAGCGGCGCCATTCGCGGAGGAAAGATCTACGGGCACGTTACCCGGGTCGTCCACGCCGGTCAAGGGCGTAAGGCTCAGCTCCAAATCACCTTCGATCGTCTCGTATTGCCGAGCGGTTCGACCTACGCGGTCGACGGTATCGTAACCGGCATGCAGGCGAACACCAAAAACAACACCGTGAAGGAAGCTGCCGGCGCCGTCGGCGGTATGATCCTCGGCAACATCGTCGGTAAGACGGTCTTCCACACCGGCGTAGGCGGTCTGCTCGGCGCGGCCGGCGGATACATCATCGCGCGCAACAACCGCGAGAACATGTCGGTACCGCAGGGCTCGGTCGTCAAGGTCAAGCTGCTCGCCGCTCGCCGTCAGGCCCACCACTAACAAACTACAACTCGCTCGTGTAGCGAGCAGCACACGCGCAGAAGCGTGACGCTAAAAAAACCGCCGGGAAGTGATTCCCGGCGGTTTCAATTATGGTGCCAAGACCGAGAGTCGAACTCGGGACACCGCACTTTTCAGGCGCGTGCTCTACCAGCTGAGCTATCTTGGCGAAAGCGCCCATTCGGGCGACCGCGTTGGGTTCTACGCAGGCAGTATGCGTCCTGCGCAGGCTTCCGCCCCTTGTCGCTCCAACCCGGATTTTCATGAGCGAACCGAATGCACTCGAAGCATTTGCTATTCTCGATGTCCGGGTCGGGACAATTGTCGCAGCCGAGCCGTTCCCGCAAGCGCGCAAACCCGCGTA